>CAYTVM010000401.1:0-1931 GCA_964441685.1 uncultured Atribacterota bacterium
CGTTTTGGTTTATTTTTATTGTTTTGCTCAGTTTATTTTTATAAAAATCCTCTGGCTTCTTTTCTAAAGCGATGGCTATTTGAATATTTTCATCATCTTTAATTATTTCTCCAAATAAATAGGCATTTTCATTATTCCAATTTATTACTTCTTTGTCCTCTTTTGTTCTATAAGAACTTCCCTTAATTATTAGGTTCAGTGCTTCTAATAAATTAGTTTTCCCCTGGGCATTATTTCCTATAAAAATATTAATATTGGGGTCAGTGTTTATGGATAGGTTTAAAAAATTTCTGTAATTTTTTAACCTAATTTTTTTAAAATACAAGTTTTTTCCCTTCCTATTTTATATTTATATATTATTTATAGTATATCTTAAAGAAGAAATATTGTATAGCACAGTACTGGTATCAAGTATATAGTATTTAGTATCGAGTTAAGAAAGCGAAAGAAAAGATAGAAAAAGTAGCATTCTTCTTTCTATCTAACTACCCCACTAAAGTTTACAATAACAAATATTCGTATCTCGGTATTTAGTTGGCTGGTTGGTTGGTTGGTTAAAAATTAATACTGGTCAGGGGTAGATGCATCGTGCCCAAAGGTACCAGAAAACAAATAATGATAGATTCCCGTTGCCCGCTTTCCCGGCCACAAGTTTTACGGGAATGTTAGAAGGAAAAGTTCGATTCATCGAACCCATTTAAAAAATAGCAAATAGCCCGGGGCGAATTTATTCGCCTCCTATAAAAAAACAATATATTTTATTATTAAACTGATTTTTCTTGTCTAAAAACTATAAACCTGTTTAATACTAACGACTAATTAGTCGGTTCTTACTGGCATTAAAATATAAGTATAGTCTTTGTCTTCATCCGGAGTAATAATTACTGGATTAAGCGGATCATTCATTTTTATTATAGTGTTTTCTTTTTTTATTATTTTTAATACATCTAAAATATAATTGGTGTTAAAAGTTATAATAATATCTTCTCCTTTTTTAAAACAGGAAATTTTTTCAAAAGCTTCACCAGTGCTCGGACTTTCTGCTTTTAAAATTATTTCACATTTTCCCTCTTTTTGGTCATCTTCTTTATTGACAACTTCTATCTTTACCGTATTTAAATCTTCTCTTACAAAAAGAGATATCCTTTCCATCTTGTCCCTAAACTCCTCAGTATTCACTTTTATTTCAGTTTTAAACGAATTCGGAACAATCTGGTGGTAATCAGGAAATTGCCCTTCTATTAACCGGGAATATATTCTTATACTATTTTTTTGACCATCAGGAAATAAAATAAAGATAATCTGTTTTTCCCCAACCTTAACTTCTATAAATACTTCTTCATTATCCAACAGGATTCTGGATAATTCTGACAGAGCCCGATAAGGAATAATAACTTCTATTCCATCTTTATAAGTATTTTCAATATTTATTGGTTTAATATTTTTAAGAGATAGCCTATGACTATCAGTAGTAACTACTTCAATATTATTATTAGTTATTTTAAATAAGGCTCCATTTAAAAAATTTCTGTTTTCATCACGAGATGTAGCAAATATAACTTGTTGAATAGTCTCTTTAAATAACTTTTGATTTATTTTAATTTTGGCTTTTATTTTTATTTCCGGAAAATTAGAAAATTCTTCTGCAAAAAAACTTAGAATTTTATAATTAGAATTATTTTCTTTAACCGTGGTAATATTATTATTTAAACACTCTATTTCTATTTTTCCTTCAGGAAATCTTTTAATTAATTCACTTATTATCCTACTAGGAATAACTGTAGAACCAACCTCAATAACCTGAGCCGGGATATAACAGTCTATTCCAATTTCTAAATCGGTTGCAAATAGATGAATTTTATTATCTTCGTTTGCCTCAAAAAGTATTCCATTATAAATAGGTAACCCTATTCTACTGGATATTCCTCTTT
>CAYTVM010000402.1:0-1929 GCA_964441685.1 uncultured Atribacterota bacterium
CTTATATAGAATTTTCCGATTGCTTTCTTTTTTTATTCTTTTCTTTATACATATTCTTATCAGCAATGCTAATCAATTCTTCGATAAATTGAGGATGGTTGGGATTATAACAGGAAATGCCAACGCCAAATCCTATATTATAAGGCTTATTAAGGGTCTGATTTAATTTTTCTCTGATCAAGGGAACATCATTTGTGGAACTTTCCGGGAAGATTACTAAAAATTCATCCCCTCCTATTCGGCAGATGATATCGATCTCTCTTAAGCTAGATTTTAATACTACGACTACTTTCTTTAAGGCCTGGTCACCCTCTTCGTGACTAAAACTATCATTAATATTTTTCAAATTATCTACATCAATATAGGCTAATAAAAATGGAGTTTTTCTCCTTCGGGCAAATTTAAGTTCTCGTTCCAAGAGGGATAAGCCATATCCTCTACTATAAGCACCGGATAAACTATCAAAGTATGCTAATTTTTCTAATTTTTCTTCTAATTGCTTCCGCTTAATGGCGGTAGCCACCTGTTCAGAAATAAATTCCAGAAGTTGAATATCTTTTTTAGAAAAAAGATGGGGTCTAATATATCCTTGAACCACCATAGCCCCTATTATTTTATTTTCTATCTTTAAAGGAACTCCCAGCCAGTGAGTGTTAGCAGTCACTGTACCAACATAACCTAATTGAATATCTCCCTCTTCCGCCATTTTCTTAATCTGTTTTTGATTGACCAGGAGAGATTGACCGGACCTTATCGTATAAGCAGTTAAATTATTTGCCTGGCTTAATTTACGAGTAGGGAAATCATTGTCTTTTTCATCTTTGTGATATGGAAAAGACATTTCATCTTTTTCAATATCAATTAAAGCAATAAAAAAATTAGTAGCATCGATGATATTATTTAGTTCTCGATGAATTAGAGGGTAGAGCTGGTCAAGAGATATGTCAGAATTGGCCGCTTTAGAGATATTATATAAGACTCCTTGTAGTTTTTCATTCTTTTTACGTTCGGTTATGTCATGAATATAAACTACGATCCTTGATTTTCCTCCCATATAAACCAGTTTGGTAGCAATTTCCGTGGGAAAGAGGGTACCATCTTTCTTTTTATTTATACGTGGAACAAAAACACCATGAGTAGTGTCTTCTTCGGTAATCACTAAAGGCAGAGTCTTTACAAACTCTTCGGAAACCAAATCAGCTATAGTTAAACCAATCATCTCTTCTTTAGTATAACCAAACATTTTTGCCCCGTTATTATTACAATCAAGTATTCGACCTTCCGTTGTCTCTAAGAAAATAGCATCAGTAGCCATTTCTACCAGAATTCGAAATTTTTCCTCACTCTCCCGCAAAGATTCTTCTGCCTGTTTAAGTTTTGTAAATTCCTTCTGTAACTTTTTATTAGTCTTTGATTTCGCTATTTCAATAATTCGTCGGTGTAATTCTTTTAATTCAGTATTAAGTTGTTCTTTTGTCTTCATCTTGTTTTTCATTATCTTATTCCTTTGTTTTTCTTTCCAAAATTGGCTCTACGTGAATGGTAGCCTCAATATCCATTTCTTCTTTTATTTTTTTTTCTAATTTTTCTGAAATCCTGTGGGCCTCTTCCAATCTCATGTCTGCTGGTAATCGGATATGAAAAGTTGATTCTTTGTTGTCACCATATTTATGAGAATGAAGGTGATGTAATTTAACATCATGAGACATATTATTCGTTACAATTTTTCTAATCTCTGCTTCAAAATCCTCGGATGGCTCTTCCCCAATTAAGGTACTGATTGATTTTTTTAAAATGATATAGGTGGTATAAAATATGACCAAAGATACTACAATGCCCATCATGCTATCCACCCACCAGAAACGCCTTCCTGCAAAGATTCCGACTAAAATCATAAGAGATACCAGGGCATCACTTCTGTGGTGCCAA
>CAYTVM010000403.1:0-1924 GCA_964441685.1 uncultured Atribacterota bacterium
CGTTTAAAAGCATTCTCCGTGCGTTTTTTGGGCATGCCTGAAGTGGGTTTGAAAGCCCTGTAAACAAAGGGTTTTAAAGATAGTAGATAGGATCGGAGAACCGTCTCCTGTTCTTTTATCTTCGGGAATTACAAGGCTTTTCTGCCAGTGGTGATTTAAGGCCTCTGCCCTGGCCTGTCATCTAAAAGTCAATCGTTTCCCAAATACTGTCCTTAAGAAAATCTCTAAATTTTTCAGGCATAGCAACACCTTTTTTCAATTTTAAGTTAAGTTTTTAGTAATCCATACGATCATTCTTATCGATACCAAGGGGACATGATTATCAGATCTCTTACGAAAAGTCATAAAAAGTTACCGAATTATTGAGCTAGTTCAACCTTCTCCTGTTATCTTGTTGAGATTATGGCAAAGAAAATAGGTGCTGTGTCTATTTATTAAAAACAAAAAACCTTTAAATAACGGCAAAACACTAAAAAACCATTTTGTAAGTTATACTTTCTTAAAGATCAAAGGCCATTTTGAAGCGCTCTTCGGGGTTATCAAAGTGTACTTCAGCAGGAGCAAAGTGTTCCGGATTATAGTTACCGCCCAACCATTCTATTGTTTCTTTGTATTCTTCACCATCAGGATCAGGATTTTTCAACATTTCCAAGATATTCTCATATCCTGGTATTGAGCCACAATCTTCCGGCGGGCAGGCTCTTTTGCCGTCAATACATCGGGGATAAACTTGCTTCTCTTCTTTGGGAAGTATTTTTTCTAAAGTAATGGCATGCTGCCAGTTATCTCCAAAATCATAGGTGTAATCTGCAGACTTATTTTCCATAGAAAAATAATCGGCAATCATTGTTTTCCAACCCGGTAATATTTCTTCATCTAAAAATTCTTCTGATGGAATACCAATTCTGGTTTTTTTGCCAGTTACCGGGTTAATGAGAATAAACTCATGAAGGTGACAATCCTGCCAACCCATGGCATCCTGAATAGCGACATGTAAATCCCAAAAATTATAAGTTTCCGGAACCTGAATGACTCTCCAGATATCCGGTTCGATTTCTTCTAATGTAATCCTGAACTGGTATACTCGATTATATTTGCTTTTCATTTTCTATTTACCTCCTACATTTAAAGAATGATTCTATTATTAAAAAAATTAGAATTCTATGGCAAATTTACCGTCCTGGCATATGAGCTGTTCCTTTGGTGGCAAGGGCTCCCTTGCAGGAACTACAGTCCCCTTTTTCAATAATTTTTAATCTCGTAATTTATATTCCGGTCTTTTTTCTGACTGGTATTTACAACCATCTTTCTTGTTTCCGTATCCGGTGAGTTATAAACTTTGATTTCTCCCATGTTTGTTGGATTCAGTCCGGACTCACTGGCTATTTTAAGGTGCCGAACTTCATCAATACCATAGCCCAGTAGGGATGCCGCAATCATATCTACAGCCAAAACGTTTTCACTCATAATAATGGTATCCAATTTGATAGGGTCTCCTCCCAGCTCCCAATGAAGGGCACAGGAGGTGGCATCAACCACCGTTAAAGCAGGATGAATAAGTGTGTTTAAACCCTCAATACGCTGGTGAAGATTTAAACGGTGAAAACGATGTTTTTTCTGATCATGAATACATCCCTTGAGATTTTTCATTCCGTCGGTCCTGTTTTTTTCTGGATATTGCTATGGCCTTGCCTTATGTTGACAAAATCGGATTCAAATCCCTCTCTAATATCATATCATAAACCGGTCATCTCTAAAATGGGAAATTTACAAAGAAGTCGGATGTAGATTCAATAGAAACTGTACTTTCTTTTTCCCCTTTTTGGACAACTATTTAATTAAAAAAGTACTATACAACCGTTCCCTGTCATAAATTAGGTCTATTTGTGAAAAAATATAGAAAAAAGTCTTCCTGAAAGCCTTG
>CAYTVM010000404.1:0-1914 GCA_964441685.1 uncultured Atribacterota bacterium
TTTCTCGCCCTGACCTTTTACTTCCTCAAGAAATTCAAAGAGGATTATCTACAAAATATATGGGCAAAGAAATATACTATTTTCCCGAATTAAAATCTACCAATACAATGGCTAAAAAAATAGCATTACATACAGCAGAGAGAATAGACGAAGGTAGATTAATTATTACTGAAAGGCAGAGTGCAGGGAAGGGGAGATTAGGCCGGGAATGGTTTTCACCTGCCGGAGGTATCTGGCTTTCCATCATATTATACCCTCAACTTTCTCCTTCTTATATATCTCGAATAACTTTGATGACTGCAGTAGCGGTAGTGCAGGCTATCAAGATATGCACTCAAATTGAATCTCAAATAAAATGGCCCAATGATGTATTGATAAACGAGAAAAAAGTATGTGGAATATTGACTGAAATGAGTACCGAATTGGATATAATAAACTGGGTGGTAGTGGGAATAGGTATAAATGCAAATGTAGATATTCGGGATTTCCCTAAAGATATTCAAAAAAATACTACTTCTTTAAAAGAAACTTCGGGCAAAGAGATTTCGCGAGTCCAGCTGCTACAGACCTTTTTACAGGAATTTGAAAAATATTATGAAAAGTTAAAAAGAAAAAGATTTCCTTCTATTTTAAAGGAATGGAAATTGTACTCTCATACTCTGGGGAAAAAGATAAGGGTAGATATGGGAGAAAAAATTATTACAGGAGAAGCAGTAGACATAAACGAAGAAGGAGTACTGATTTTAAAAAAAGAAGATGGCGAATTGATCAAGATAATTTCCGGAACTGTCCTCTAAATTTTTTTTGACAATATTGTTAACTCGGTATAATATATTGGTTAACAATAAATAATAAAAAAATCAGGGGATTTAAAAGTGTTAAAAATAAATATCCGTCAAATGACTTTGGTTTCATTATTCGCTGCTTTAACTACAGTGGGAGCATTCATTTCGATTCCCTTTTATCCTGTCCCTCTTACTTTACAAACTTTATTTACTCTTCTTGCCGCTATGACCCTGGGAAGCGTTATGGGAGCATCAAGCCAGGTAATCTATATATTGTTAGGGATAATAGGGTTACCAGTTTTTGCTGGCTTTAAGGCGGGGATAGGTATTTTATTTGGACCAACCGGCGGATTTTTATTTGGATTTATGATTTGTGCTTTTATTGTTGGAAAGATAATGGAATTGAAAAATGAAAAGAATATTTTTTATTATTTTCTTGCCGGTTTTTTAGGAATTATTATTATTTATTTTATGGGAGTAATCCAGTTATCTTTGGTCACAGGCATAGGAATAAAAAGAGCTTTGCTTATCGGAGTATTGCCTTTTTTACCTGGTGATATTTTGAAAATAATTGCCGCTTCATTTATTGCTAGAAAATTAAAAATGACCATGCTTTGATACGAATAGATACTATATATGGATGTTTGGTTTGGAGATATTTATTCTATTTATTTATTGCACATTCCTATAAAAAATTGTTTATAAATTAATTTTTAAAAGCTTCATTTTACTTATTCATCTAAATTCAAATTATTCTTAACATATTATTGATAGGATATAAGTTATTTGAAAATAAAAAACGATAAAAATGTAGTATCAATTTAATAATTCAAGAATACCAGATATGGAAATTGCGCCATAAAGTAAAAGTAAACCCATCACCAGATTAAATGGTTTTCTGTACCTTGATAAGAATTTTTTAAAAAGTGCACCGAATAAAGCCCACAATGATACAGAAATGAGTATGAGAGAAGATAGGAAGATGGTGAAGAAAAACAAAATCATATTTGATTTATAATAAGGAACAATAAAATTAGAACTGACGGTAATGGCATAAAGTATTAATTTTGGATTAACGAACTGTAATGATAAACCGGTGAAAAATGAATTTAACCTTTCATCAACTTTC
>CAYTVM010000405.1:0-1910 GCA_964441685.1 uncultured Atribacterota bacterium
TTCTCAATTCCACTGCAATACCCTACTTCTCTTAACATTTCCAAATCATATTTAGTTCTTTGTTCTAATCTTTGAGCCTCTAAGAGTTTTCCCTCTTTTTTAAAATATTTTAATCTTTCTTTTAATTCTTCTTCTATAGATAAAAGTGCACTTTTTAGTTTATCCTGAGTAGTAACAAAATGTTTAGCGGGATACACTATTAATTTATCCCTTTTCTCTATCACTTTTCCTGTTAGAGGGTTTATTTGAGAAATTGCTTCTATCTCGTCACCCCATAACTCTATACGAAAAGCATATTCCAAGTAGGAAGGAAATATTTCAATGACATCTCCTCTAACTCTAAAACATCCACGGTGAAAATCAATATCATTTCTCTCATAGTGTATATTTATAAGCCTTTCTAAAATTTTATCCCTTTCGAAAATTTCGTGTATGTTAACCTTTAATACCAAGTCTTTATAATCCTTGGGTGATCCTAATCCATATATACAAGATACGCTGGCAACAATAATAACATCTTTTCTTTCCAGGAGAGAACTGGTAGCAGAAAGCCTTAAACGGTCAATCTCTTCATTTATAGAAGAATCTTTCTCGATATAAGTATCTGTACGGGCAATATAAGCCTCCGGTTGATAATAATCATAATAACTTACAAAATATTCCACAGCATTGTAGGGAAAGAATTTTCTAAACTCGCTACATAATTGCGCGGCTAAGGTTTTATTGTGAGAGACCACCAGAGTGGGTAATTGAATTTTTTGAATGACATTAGCCATAGTAAAAGTTTTCCCTGAACCAGTTACTCCGAGTAAAGTTTGATGTTTATAACCATCATGTACACCTTCTATTAATTTTTTTATAGCTTGGGGTTGGTCTCCTTGAGGGGGATAATCAGATACTAAATTAAATTCTTGAGTCATTTACAGCACCTTTATAAAACTAAACTTATAATTTTCTTTTATCACTAAATAATTATACACTTAATATATAGTATCGAGTATCCAGTATCGTGCATCCTGTTAGGAAAATAAAAAACTAGAAACCAGAATAAAATAATATCTAGTGTATAGAATATTTTATGTAATACAAAGAAAAAAGAAATCAGAAGCCAAAATAATATATAGTATTTCGTCTATAGTATATAGTAAAAAAATTTGAGTTCAATAGTTAGAATTCAGAATAAGCTGAACCTAAGTCAAAAAGGGAAAAAATATGGAATCTTTACTGGATACTGGATACTCGATACACGATACTATATCTAACGACTATTCACTATCAACTAACTTAATTGGCCAATTAGCAAATTACTTAATCGATCTAATTTAAAAATAAATCTACAATTTTTGAATTGTTAACATCTACCAAGCCTTTATTGGTTATTTTAATATTGGGTGCTACTTCTAAAGATAAAAATGCGATACTCATAAAAGGATTGTCTACTGTAACACCCAAATTTTTAGCAGTTTTGTAGATTGAGTCTAAGTTTTCCTTCACATCTAATAAAGGCCTATCTGACATCAGACCGGCAATAGGCAGAGGTAGTAAATCTACTATTTTTTCATCTACAGAAATTGCCAATCCGCCTCCCATCTTTGAAATAGCTGCCCCAACATTCAACATATCCCTATCATTGGTACCTACAATGATAATATTATGGGAATCGTGAGCTACAGATGAGCCTATAGCACCTTTTTTCAGGCCAATCCCTTTTACCAAACCTATACTAACTTCTTTTGAAGCATGATGTCTCTCTATTACAGCAATTTTTAAAATATCACGCTTGGTATCAACAACTACAAAGCCATTTTCGGTTTTAGGAATTATTATGATTTCTTCAGTAATAATTTGTCCTGGAGTAATTGTTATCACTCTGCATTTATTGCCTTTTATCGGAATTTTAAAATCTTCGG
>CAYTVM010000406.1:0-1903 GCA_964441685.1 uncultured Atribacterota bacterium
TTAAGGAGGTTACTGAATCAACAGATTTCAATTGTCAAAGAACAAATTTAGTGCAATTTTGGTTATGCATTACCAATAAAAAAGCTCTTCAATAAAATACCAAAAGGCCGAATGTCTTGGCTCCCTCTAGCGGATAGGATTAGAACTACTAATACAAATGATGAAAAATAGTTTTTTTCTATATACAGTTCTTTATATTAGAACAGATAATTATTTTTACCTTCATCATTTATTACAACAGGATACCTTAATATTTTGAAAAGTCCAGGAAAATGTTACCATCGAAAAATAGTATTTTCAAAATAATTGCAAGTATATTTAACCTGTACTTATATTAGAACAAATTTATGACAAAGAGTAGCAATGGTAAAAAAAATAAGGTCGCGAAAGTAGTAAAAATCCAGCAGGAATTGACCATGTCTACATTTAAATTATAAATATTAGCAGCAATAACAGAATTAAAGGCAACTGGCATGGCAGACAGTATTAAAGAAACCCTTAACGGTAAACCCTGACTGATGGATTGATAATCAAGCAATAGTACAATCACTAGTGTGACTGCGGGCACTACTATAAATTTTACAAGAGATATAAGAAAACATTCTTTGAGATATTGGGAAACACGACTAAATTTAAAAGTAAGACCAACTGAAAAAAGCAAAATAAAAGTCGTTAATGGAATGAGAACTTCGTTAATTGTTGTATAAATTTCCTGGCGTTTTAAGGAACTTAGATTCAGGAAAATACCAACCAAAACAGAACCTACTCCCGTATAAAAAAAGGGATCCTTAATCACTTCTATTATTTTTTTTATGGTTTCTTTTTGTTTATCAAAATCCTCAGCATACATATGGGCTATAGGATATCCCAAACCATAGTGCAATAAACGCGTAAAAAAAGTCAAAATGGGTACTAAAGCATATCCTTCTTCACCTAAATAAAAAAAACAAATCATTCCACCCAGGGTTACAGTATTAGCAAAGTATCCACAACTAAACATTGAGCCAATGTCTATACGGTTATAATGATAATATTTTGCAATCATAACAGCAAAAAAACCACCCGCGATAACAGAAACTGCTCCTACAAAAGGCATACTGATGATTTTTGTAATACTTTCTATCTTAAAAATCCATAAGCTCCCGATATAAGTAACGGAAGCAAACCAAATCATTCCCAGTTTCTGAAGAAAAATACTTATTTCTTTTTTTGATTCAGAGGTAATCCAATGATTTTTGTCAATTAATTTCTGACAGAGATACCCACTAAATGTACCAGCCATTAATACTAAAAAGGTTTTTAATAATGCAAAGGCCATAATAAAAAGTCTTCCTCCTAAAGCCTAAATCAATAATGACAATAATTTAACACCAAACAAAGACAAAAATCAAATAAAATATTTTGTGCAATCAGATTTTGCATCATAGTTTTATAATTGTTATTTATACTAATTTTGAGTAGTTTTTTTAATTTAGCTGAAAAAGTTGGTTAGGCATGTGATCTTTCCTATAGAATGAGGATAAATAGGCTTAAAGTTTAAAGAACAGTATTCTTTATTATACAGTATGTACCGGTTAGGAAAAATTCCAGTTCAGTATTTTTACTATTTTAAAATATACTTGTCTTCTCTAACATAAAATAATTTTTTTAAAATTAGAAAAGTATACTGCCGCCATCTTAGATATCTATTCCCAAAAGATAGTCGGTTATTCTATCGGTAAAACCTTATCTCCTAAGCTTGCTATCACTGCTTTAAATATGGCTATAACTACCAGAAAAAATGATAACCTGATTCATTATTCTGATCAAGGTATCCAGTATACCTGTAAAGATTACATCAAAATACTAAAAGATAATGGTATCAGAATAAGTATGTCCGGAAAAGGCAATCCTTATGATAATG
>CAYTVM010000407.1:0-1894 GCA_964441685.1 uncultured Atribacterota bacterium
GATTCCTTTTGAATCAGATACCATCATGTCATTACAAATCAACTCTTTTTCCTGATCGCTTAATTGAATATATTTCTCTCCACCCCTTGAAACATCAAGTTTAATAGGTAAGTCCAGGGCATCTAAATCATGTCCGGCTGTCAATAATAAATTCTTTAGTTCGGCCATAAACATTACTTCAACCAATGGTGCCACTTTAGGTATGGATTTATTCTTAAAAACGATTGACTCTAGTTGCAACAATACATGATAGGTTTTTTTAAATGTTTTGTAATAGTTATTGTAAGTCTTGAGCGGTTCCATATTTTTCAAATCAACTCTATTTAATCCAGCAAAATTTTGCCTTAAGTTATCTTCAAGTTCGAGTGCGCATCTATCAAGCTCTTTATGTTTTTTTGAATTACATACATTTTTCATTATCAGTATACCCATAGATGCTTCCGGATAAAACTTTTTAACCCCATCCGATATAATTAACAATCTTACAACCCCCTATATGAAAAATTTGCCATTGATTATTTGGATTAATATTTGTCTACTACTATTTTTTAATGGCTTAATGAAAGAAAAGTAGGTCCAAAAAGCGTCCCCTGTTATAAAAATTAGATTAGCCTTAAAAAGGTATTTTATTAAAAATCAAATCTTATTTATTTACCAAATAATAAGAAGTAAGGCACTTACTTTACCACCAGGTCACTCATTATTTTTTTACTGTAAGTATACCGATAAGTAAACCATCAGCGCCATAACCTTGAATATAAAAAGTGTCTGCCAGTAAGGTAATCTGAATTTCTCCAGGGGTATCGGCAATCTCCGGAAACCATTCTGAAGTGTTCATGGCCACTTCATTGTAAGGATTTTGTATACCAGCACTTTGAGCAAGTTCAGCAGCCTCATCCCGATTGATATCTCCACCGGCAAATGCCGCCTGTAATAAACTTTGGATGGTCTCGGCATTAGCTTGAACTATGGTGTCTTTTGCCTTTTCCTGAAAAACGGTATTATCCGTCTTCCCTTGTTGATTGCCAGTATAGAACCTTAATCCGATTAAAGCTGATAGTGCGATAATAGAGGCTGTTATTAATAATACAATTAAGGTAAAGCCTTTTTTATTTTTCATTAGCTATTCCTCTTTCGTTCTTTTTCTCATTTTAAATAAAGCAAAAATCTCTCCTGTTAACTTTATACAGAATATAATATTAAACTTATTTGAAATAATATAAATATTTTTATTTTAGAACATATAATACGACAAAACCCTGTCTCTTGTCCTATCTCATTTTTCTATTTTGTGAACCTGTAAAATCTGATTCCGGTTCCAATTCCTGACAAGTAGTTTGAGTAACTGTCAAGCATAAAGATTCGACCCCATTCCCTTCAAAAAACCCTTCTTACCATAAACTAAATTAATCTTTTTAAGCCATAATCTGATCAAATTTTTCAATTGAGATAGCGGGGACAGAAGAAAAGGAAATACCAGTCAGTTTATGTAAGCCGGCAGAAGCTTTAACTACCTCTTCTACTCCCGGTAAATTCACAATAAAGATCAAATCCTTATCCCCCAATAAAGCATACTGAGCCAAGATCTTACCACCCAGTTTTAAAATAATATCATTGGCTTTTTTAGTGCGCTCAGCACTGACTCCCTTGATAGCTTCAGCGGAATATTTTCCAAACATAAGGTAAATATTCATTTTTACTCCTCCTTTCCTAGATATTTAGATTTTTTACCAAGTAATGAAAATTTTAGAAAACAACTCTATTAAATTAAAAGAAAATGGGGTCTGTCTCTATTTATTTATAAATCTGCCGTTTCCTTCACCGCCTTTTGCAAGAGAATACAATTTTTCTATATTCTTTATACGGCAAATCTTTTAAAAAATCCTTCTTTTTT
>CAYTVM010000408.1:0-1885 GCA_964441685.1 uncultured Atribacterota bacterium
CAAAAAATGATTTGGCGCATCTTGATTTATCAAAGCAGATGAAAGAACATCAAGTAACCAAAAAATATATCGCCTTAGTTCACGGTAATCTGAAAGATGATTCCGGAATTATCGATGCACCTATCGGCAGGAGTCTGAAGAATAGAAAGAAAATGGCAGTGACAGAAGAAGGAAAGAGCAGGGAAGCAGTAACTCAGTTCAAGGTTTTAAAAAGATTTTTCGGCTATACCCTGATAGAAGCTAATCTTCGCACGGGAAGAACTCATCAAATAAGAGTTCACCTGGCTTTTATCGGCTATCCTATCGTTGGTGACCAGCTCTACGGCCATAAAAAACATGGATTAAATATCGACAGACAAGCTTTACATTCTCATATTTTAGGTTTTATGCACCCTTTATCTAAAAAATATATGGAATTTTCCGTACCTTTACCCAAAGACATGCAGGAATTAATTGATGATTTAAAAGGAAGCAAAAAATAAAAATATATTAAAGTTATTTTTGAGAAATCTTCTTCAGGCTCCTGATTTCTTCGGGATCTATTTTTATCCAAAGGCTCTTTTCATGGGAATAAATCACCATTCCCGGCTTGGCATTTTTAGGTTTTTTCACGTATTTTTTAAGAGTATAATCAACCAATACTTTATTTTCTTTTTTAGCTTTACTAAAATGAGCAGCCAAATTTGCAGCCTGAATTAAAGTGCCAAGCGGAGTAGATTGCTTAATACCTTTATTTCTAATAATAATATGAGAACCCTGGATGTTTTTTGCATGGAGCCAGGTATCATTACCTGAAGCCAATTTTAAAGTTAAAAAATCGTTTTGCACATTACTTTTTCCTACATAGATTTCCCAGCCATCTTTGGAGATATACATAGCAGGTTGTAACTTATTCGTTTCTTTTTTTGCCCTTTTAAGAGGGACAGCAGCTTTCTTTGCCCATCCTAATTTGATTAAATGATTATAAATTTTATTTAGATTAGAAAAAGAATTGCTATCTTTACTGTATAATTTGTGAAGCTCAGATAATTGAGCAAACTTTAGCTGATTATTCTTCAATTGTTCGAAAATTATCTGGAAGCTATCTTTTGTTTTTCGGTATTTTTTAAAAAATAATCGGGCATTCTCTAAAGGGGTAAGTCTTTCATTTAGTGGGATGGTTATGTTTTCCTGCCGGGGAGAATAAAAGTTAGTAACGGTAATTTCTACGTCTCCCCTTTTAATACTGGTAAGGTTTGCTTTTATTAGTTCACCACTTATCTTATATTGTTCACAATTTTTAACCTCTTCGAGTTTTTTTTGGAAGTCATTTATCTTACTATTTATTTTCTTCATATTTTTTTTAATGATCTGTTCTAATTTGCTTTGCATAGATAGAATTTCTTTTTCTTTTTCCAATTCGGTGAATAAATATTCCAAGCAGGAATTGGTATGATTAAATGCCCGCTTATGACATTGAGGGAACTGTACCGAATCGATTATAGAGTAAGCTTTTATCTTTTTAGATAGCGGATCTAAAAAGAGGGATGGCTGAAAATTATAATGATTAATATTATTTTTAATTCTATTAAAAGAAGTCCAGAGTATTTCTAAGTCTATCTTGGAAGTATTAAAAATATCTTTTTCGAGAGATAAATTTGCCTGAAGAACCACCTCTTTTGCACTCTGAGGGCTTATACCTGTAAAACTATTCTGTATAATTCTCCATAAACTTAAACTTTTATTCTCTACTGATAAGGAGTAGAAAATATTAATAAAATCTTCCTGCTGGATATTTAAAGGATTCAATTTGTTTTGAGAAGAAGGAGGGATGTAGAGTTTTCCGGGCATAATATTACGGTACCTGCTAATATTGGAATCTATTAATTTTATGCTGATTTCTATG
>CAYTVM010000409.1:0-1880 GCA_964441685.1 uncultured Atribacterota bacterium
TGCTCGTATTATACACAACTCTTGTCATAATATCAATAGAGATTTATAATTTATTTATGACATAATGTGTAGTCTCTGTTAGGAGCTGCGATAAAAAGTAACAAAAGATCAGTGTCTTCATACCATAAAACGAAAATAGCCAAGAGATTTGGATTTGGGATCAGGTCTTGAAATGACACATTTTCCATTAATACTTGCTTGTTGTTAAAAAAGTGTCATTTCAAGACCTGACCCCCAAAGTTCGTGAAATATATTAAAAAAAGTAATTAAGGTGGAAAATATAATGAATGAAATAATAAAAGAACTAACTTTATTACTGATATACCTTACATCATGGGAAGAAGATGCCGGCCTTATAAAAGTTCAAAGGAGCTGGAAAGGTTATTCCTTTGACGCCCTAGACAAATTAAATGAGGAAGGATATATTGATGGAAGCAAACGCACAAAATCAGTATACCTAACAGAAGAAGGGTTAAGTAAGGCAAAAGAGTTTATGAAAAAATATATTGGAAAAGAAGAATAAATGCGTCGTGATATTGTTTAACACCAAAGAGTAAATAGGAGTCTTCATGAGCGTATTTGTATTTTCTGCACTTTAATATTATTCTTGTGTAAGAAGACACGCAATAAAACCTACTTCATATTTTACAGAACATTTCTTGACTTATTCCATAATATGGCCTAAAATTAGAATAACAATTTTCTTATTCCAAAATAATAGAACAAGAAATACAATGCTTGTAGAAGAGGGGAGAGAGATGTCTAATATTCCTTTTATACCACCCAAGTTACCTCCAAAGATAGATTATACTCATTTAATAAAAGAAATAGGATGGGCTCATAATAATCTTGGTAAACTTAACGGATTACTTATAAATATTCCTGATCCCGGTCTGTTGACCACACCTTTATTAACTAAAGAAGCAGTTTTAAGTTCACGAATTGAAGGCACTCAGGCGACATTAGAAGATGTATTTAAATATGAAGCAGAAGAGAAAATATCGGAAAAAAAAGAGATAGAAAAGGATATCAAAGAAATTATTAATTACCGGGAAGCAGTGCCTATGGCAATAGAGGAGTTGAAAAATAGACCTATAGGAGAAAACTTGATAAAAAAAATACACTTCTATTTGTTGGACTCAGTCAGAGGAGCCAATAAAGATAGAGGAAATTTTAGAAGGATGCAAGTCTATATTGCTGCGCCTGGCACTCCCATTGAAGAAGCTACTTATATTCCTCCACCAATAACAGAATTGCCACCCCTATTAAGCAATTGGGCGTCATATATCAATTCCGAGCAGGAGGAAGACCCCTTAATTCAAATGGGAATTGCTCATTATCAATTTGAGGCGATTCATCCATTTATGGATGGTAACGGTAGAATTGGTCGGCTCTTAGTACCTTTATTTTTATATCAAAGAAAACTTCTATCTTATCCTTTACTTTACATGAGTGAATTCTTTGAAAAAAATAGAAAAGATTATTATAATTTATTAAATCGAGTAAGTAAAGAAAAGGATTGGGAAAATTGGATAAGATTTTTCTTGACAGCTTTAACTGATCAGTCTCTAAAAACACAAGTTACAGTTATCGGAATCATTACTCTATATAATAATCTAAAGAAAGAAATTGCTGCTGTCAATTCGGTTTATGCTATTAATTTATTGGATCTAATTTTTACAAATCCCATCCTTTCTTTTGTCAGTATTAAAAAACGGCTTAAAAACAGAAGTTATCAAACTATTTATAATTTATTAAACAAGTTTATTAAAATTGGCATCTTGAAAGAAGTTTCCGGAAGAAAAAGAAACAAAATATATATTTTTCAACCATTGATTGATATTTTGAAGTAGAAAAATGGTTAACAATACAACAGAGAA
>CAYTVM010000410.1:0-1879 GCA_964441685.1 uncultured Atribacterota bacterium
CAGAAGATCGAAAAGAAGTTATCAATAAACCGACACTGGGAAGTATCCATATTAAAGCAACTGTAATCATTACTAAATGAAGCGGCCCATGTGAAAACATCGAAACTAACTTTTTTATCATCTTATGACCTCCTGTTCCTTGAACCTCTGAATATTGATAATGATCATAGGGATAATAAGCAGCAATAATATCACTGCAATTGCACTCGCCCGGCCATAATTTCTAAAAATAAACATCTCTTTATACATTCGGTTGGCGACAACTTCGGTATTAAAATTTCCATTGGTCATTACATAGACAATATCAAATACTTTAAGAACATTAATAGTCATAGTGGTAGCAACTACTGCAAGGGTAGGCTGCATCAAAGGTAAAATAATTTTCCAGAATATTTTAAATTCGGTAGCACCATCTACCCGAGCTGCTTCTAATAGTTCGCGGGGGATACCTTTATAACTTGCGGATAATATTACCATACAGAATCCAGTCCATATCCATACCCCTACCATAATTAAACAAAAATTATTCAGCCAGGGTCTAATTATCAACCAAGGTAAAGGGTCCAAATTAAAAAATGAACGAATCGCATTAAGAATACCAGTTTGAGCAGATGAAGCCGGTCTATAAGCGTAAACAAATTTCCAAATGACTCCCGCACCCACAAAGGAAATAGCCATAGGCATAAATATGATTGATTTCACAATCGATTCATATTTAACTCGATCTGCCAATACTGCTATAAGTAACCCTAAAGATAGTGTCAGGGGAACAAATAGTACTACCCATAGGGCATTATTTCGAAAAGAATTAAGCATAATCTCATTGGTAAAACAATAGAGATAGTTTTTAATACCTATAAATATCTCTGAATTATAATCAAAAAAAGAAATATATATTGTGTTAATTGAAGGATAAACTAAAAAAAAGAATAAGAGAAATGCTGCCGGGGATATATACAACCAAGGGGTAATTTTTTTTGTATGTATCATAAGCTTCTTTCCTTTCTAAACATCATCACAACAAATATTTTTATTGTAATCGTAGGCTGGATTTATATTTTAAACAAACCCAGCCTACGAAAATAAAAACTTATCGGTTTATCTTATTTCCGATAAGCATCCAAAGCACTGGTCTCAATAGTCAGTAATACTTTCATTAATGGGATACCGCTTACATAATCTAATATTCCCGTCCAGAAAGAACCTCCTCCAACTGCTGACGGCATTAAATCAGAGCCATCAAAACGGAAGGTTGAAGCTTCACTTAATATTTTAGCAGCCTTACGGGTCAAATCATCAGGATAAACAGCAGGATCTATTCGTTTGTTAGCAGAGAGTTTCCCTAATTCACCAACCCATATTCCCTGAGCCTCAGGAGAAACAATATATTCCATAAAGGCTCTGGCTTCAGGAGTATCATTGAACATTGCAAACATATCTGCCGCTCCCAAAGCTGGATTTCCATACTGAGCATCAATTGGTGGGAAGGGGAAGAAATCAAAGTCTTCGCCCGGAACCAAATTGGGGAAATGGTCGAGTATAAAGCTTTTGATAAAGGTTGCCTGTCTGTGCATATAAGCATTTGGCGGAGCAGTAAATAGAGCATCAGGTGAATCACCAAAATTGATGGTCAGTTCTGCGTTTGTTCCACCATAGACATATTTTTCGTTTAAGGCAATCTGGCCAAATAGTTCAAAGGCCCTTTGTACTCTATCATCAACCCAGGAAATTCCATGGGAAACCCACAAATCATAAACCTCTGGTTCTACGGTACGAAGCATAATATCTTCAATCCAATCTGTCCCGGCCCATCCACTGGCAGCACCACTTTCAAATCCGATAGCCCAGGGAGTCTTACCATCTGCTACCATCTTATCGG
>CAYTVM010000411.1:0-1876 GCA_964441685.1 uncultured Atribacterota bacterium
AGGAGAAGAAAATGTGGTTGGTTAAAATTTATGTAACCTTAAAAAAAGGCTTATTGGACGCTCAGGGGAAAGCGACTCAAAATGCTTTGGAATCATTGGGATTTAAGGAAGTAGAAGAAGTAAGAATGGGAAAATATATCAATATTAAAATGAAGGGGCAGAATCAGCAAATGGTTATTCAAAGGGTTGAAGAGATGGGTAAAAAATTATTAGCCAATCCGGTGATTGAAGATTTTAATTATGAAGTCGAGGTGTTAAAGTGAAGTTTGGTGTCATTCAATTTCCAGGTTCAAACTGTGATTACGATTGTTTTTATGCCCTGAATGATGTTTTAAAAGTAGAAGTTGAATATATCTGGCATAAACAGACTGATATCAAGGGATATGATGGTATATTTTTACCCGGTGGATTTACCTATGGAGATTATTTAAGGGTTGGAGCTATAGCCCGATTTTCTCCGGTTATGTCAGCAGTCATCGATTATGCTGCGGCCGGAGGATTAGTTTTGGGGATTTGCAATGGATTTCAAATCCTTACTGAAGCAGGTCTATTGCCCGGAGCATTAATGAGAAACAATAGTCTTCATTTTATTTGTAAATATACCTACCTTAAGGTGGAAAATAATCAAATCCCTCATACTGGTTCTTGTAAAGAGGGGCAGGTTTTAAAAGTACCTATCGCTCATGGGGATGGTAATTATTATATTGACGACCATGGTTTGTCTGAGCTGATCAAAAACAACCAGATTGTCCTTCGGTATTGCGAGGAGGATGGAGAAATTACTTCAGAAGCTAATCCTAATGGAGCTATTTATAATATTGCTGCCATATGTAATAAAGAAGGAAACGTTTTGGGCATGATGCCCCATCCGGAACGCTGCGTAGAAGATTGTCTGGGCTCGTCTGATGGCAAATATATTTTTAATTCTATTTTAAATTTTCTAACGAAAAAATCAGTACTTAGATAACTAAATCTCAGAAATTAGAAAATCATCATAAAACTTATTAGTAAATCGGTAAGCTGTAGATAATTGGACAATTGGTGAATGAGTAAATTGGTAAATTAAAACAGGAGATTGTTGATTAATGAAAAGCTTTGAGCAGGAAAAATTTTGGAAAAAATGGAATCTTACTCCGAAAGAGTACCAGAAAATAAAAGAATACCTACAGAGAGACCCCAATGAAGTAGAGTTGGGAATGTACTCGGTGATGTGGTCAGAACATTGCAGTTATAAAAACTCAAAACCGCTTCTTAAATTATTTCCCAATTCAGCAGAATGGGTCCTTCAGGGGCCGGGAGAAAATGCGGGTATTATTGATATCGGAGATGACCAGGTGATTGCCATGAAGATAGAGAGCCACAACCATCCTTCGGCTATAGAACCTTTTCAGGGAGCGGCCACCGGTATCGGAGGAATAGTGCGGGATATCTTTGCCATGGGTGCCCGACCCATCGCTTTGTTGGATTCTTTAAGATTTGGAGATTTTAATCATCCTCAAACTCAATATCTTTATAAAGGAGTCATAGAGGGCATTTCTTTTTACGGTAATTGTATAGGGGTGCCTACAGTTGGAGGGGAAACAGTTTTTTCCCCAAGTTATCAGGAAAATATTTTAGTCAATGTGATGTGTGTGGGATTGGCCGGGAAAAATGATATTTTGCGGGCAATAGCAAAAGGTGAAGGGAATTCTGTCATTTTAATAGGAGCAAAGACAGGCAGAGATGGCATTGGAGGCGCTTCTTTTGCCTCTACAGAATTAGATGAAACCTCTGATGAAGATCGTCCTGCGGTGCAAATAGGAGATCCCTTTTCTGAAAAATTATTAATTGAGGCTTGTTTGGAATTAAGAGGATTGGATTATGTGGTTGGATTGCA
>CAYTVM010000412.1:0-1874 GCA_964441685.1 uncultured Atribacterota bacterium
CTGAAGGTTTTCTTGGACCAGGGGAATCATTTTTCCGTTCCTTGGACCGTTAAGCAGGACAAAATCGCTCTGCTTTGTACTGGTTTGTAGGTGCAATACATATCTCGCATTTTCGACCTGTATTTTAATATCAGCATGATTCTGTGCAATATGGATCCGGCTTTGGTTCATCGTGGTAAAAGAATAAAAAACCTCTTGAACATACAAGCCGATAAGAAAACCACGAAAAGAAAAAAATGAAAAAGGGATGTGGGCCAAAGAACAGCTCAAAGAGGTCTTAGGATGTGAAAAATTATTGGATTGTATCCATATCCAGGAATAAGGAAAAGCTTTACCCCAATTTTTCTCTATGTAGCCTTTTCCATTTTCAAAATCAATGATTTCTCCGTTAACATTTAGTTTTCCCATTAAATCCATATCCATAGCGCATACCTGACTGTAGCACTGCAAGGAAGGAATATAGTTATAAAAGCCCATGCTTCCTGGATTTACCAGCGTGTCAGGCCATTTAAGGACGTTTTTAAAGCCCAGAGTCCCTTTTACTTTAAAGTCCGGATCATCGATATTTAATTCGATACGGTCAAGGGAAAAATAATTATCTGCAATCGAAACGGAAAAGGTGTCCCGGGTTGAACTGAAATCATCTGTAGGGAATCTTTTGTATTTATAGGCAGTATCTGTACCATCTAAAAGCTGAATAAAGCTATGGGATTCTTCTTTGGTGTTACCTAAAAATAGGCCCGGAATAAAGGCAAAAGTCCTTCTCTTATTTGCGTCCACAATTTTAAAGTACCAACCTTCAAAAAAATGACTTCTTTTGCCTCGTCCGTGAAATAAATCAGGATTTAACAGTGGTTTTAACATGTTTATCGCGCCCCTGTAGTTTATAGAAAAAGTCTATCTTTTTTGAGTGCTAAATTCAACCTGATTTATATACTATCACAGCTTAGATAAAAGAAGAAATAATGATGATACTTTTTTATTTTTTATTAACCCGAAGGGCAGAATACCACGGGCTTGCCCGTGGATGAATGGTTAGGCGGCGATATGTTACAATGTACTTATGGAAATAAGACTATCAGGACATAGTGCATATCGCACCGAATATCATATCGTATGGATACCTAAATATCGCCGCCGTATCCTAAATCCTGGTCTACGGGGGTACTTAAGAAAACTTTTTCCCAAAATTATAAGAAGCCTCTCCGGATGCGAGATCATCGAATACAATATCCAGGTAGATCATATCCATATGGTGATGATCATACCGCCCAAATACAAAGTATCCGAGGTAATAAGTAGAATAAAAGCTCAAACATCAAGTAGACTAAGGAAAAAGTTTTCCTGGCTATCCAAGGTATATTGGAAAGAGAATATTGTCTGGTCACCAGGGTACTTTGTCTCTACTATAGGCTTGGATGAAAAAAGCATAATAGAATACGTAAAATGGCAAAAAACTCAGGATTTAGGTCAAGCGAAGCTTGAATTGTTTTAAAGTGCCACGGGCTTGCCCGTGGGTATCTACTAAAAAAAATTAAAGAAGGGCATCGTAATACAATATGGGGAAAAAAAGAATTAAAATAGGAATAATCTTTGGAGGAAGATCGGGAGAACATGAGGTTTCATTTTATTCTGCCTCCTCAATTATTAAAGCAATAAATAAAGATAAATATACCATAGTACCTATCGGTATAACTAAAGAAGGTAGATGGATTTCTCCTCAGGATTCTAAATTAGCTCTTCGATCTGGTAAACTCGAAGGCGAGAATTCGGTCATTTTATTAAATGGCCCTTCTGGTAATTCCTTAGTTTGTATAGACAATGATCAAAAATTAAATAAAAGTTCGACTTTAAAAAAATTAGACATAATCTTC
>CAYTVM010000413.1:0-1873 GCA_964441685.1 uncultured Atribacterota bacterium
TTAAATTTTTCTCCAATAATAGACATTCCTTTAATTAAGCCATCCTCTAAAATTTGCTTAGGTGTTAAATTCTCTTCCAAAGCTTGTTCAACAAGTTCTGCTACTTTTTCTGCATCTCCTCTTTGCAAAGCCTCAGATACACTATTTAAATCTACCATAAGGTTACCTCCTATATTTATTAAAATTAGTTCTAATTTTATAGAACAAAAATCATTAATGCAATAGATGTAATTGCACTATTAGGTAGAATCTTGCTTTTTTAATATAAAATTCTTTATTTAGTACGATGTAGATTAGAATTAAAATACATAGAAAGATAAAAATTGAGAATAAAATATTTTAGGTGGAGCAGCTATCGCACTGAGGGTCTTAGAAGAAGCATACAGAGCATAAATTTAACATCAAGATAAATTAATCATCTTTTCATTCTTTTTTTATAATCGTAAGGTGATATTCCTTCAATTTTTTTAAACACCTTGCAAAAATAGCTTTGATCTGAGTAACCTACGTCAAAAGCAAGCCGAGTGGTATTCAATGATGTATTTTCTAATAAGTATTTGGCTTCCTCAATACGAACTTTAGCCAGATATTCCATGAGAGTAACCCCGGTTTCTCTTTTAAAGATATGGCTTAAATAATAAGGGCTTAAATAAATCGCTTTACTGATATCTACTAATTTTATCTTCTTTTTATAATTTGTTCGGATAAATTCTCTGGTCTTTCTAATAATATCTACATTTTTAATATTTCTGTTTTCATAAACAGATTCGGTAAATCTATCTAAAACTTTTACAACCCAAATACACAACTCTTCAATCGACTTAATTTTTCCTAATTCTTGAATATACTCAAAATTTAATCCCAAAATCATTTCTAATTCTGCCTTACCTTCCACCGCAGCTCGAGAAAGCACAACTGCCAGTTCCAGGATTCGAGCTCGAATGAGTTCTATCTGACCGGCATTCTTAAACAATATTTTCCCCAAGATTTCATTTAATACTTCTTTTGCTCCTTCTTTGTCCCCCAATCTAACTCTCCTTAGCAATTCTCTCTCCGTCTCTAAAGGATAAAGTGAACTAACAGAAATAAGTGAATTTTCATTTTTTTCTTCCTTTTCAAGCAACTCTAATTCTTTTCTTTTTATGCTTTGGATCTCCTCAGAAATTCTTGCTTGTTGAATATATTTCTCCTGGCGTAGCTTAATATCTGTTAACTCCATTTTTGTTAAATAATTAGTCATAATATGAAGAATATCCGCAGCTGCTTTTACCTTCTTCTCGGACACTATCTTAATCCTCTTAAGAATTTCTTCTAATCCGGACTCCTCCAGTCCTAAAGTTTTATCTACCTTTTTTATCTCTTTTAAAAAAGAATAATCTGGTTTTCTCATCAAAATTCCACCAGAAATAAAGCAACCTAAAAATTCACCCCCAAGCAAAAAGGGGACAGCCCATTCAATCATACCTGTATGACATCGAGAAATATAAGGAAATCCATATTCGGCACTCTTTAACGCACCATCACTGAATGACTTAAAACACCTTTTTTCTCCTTCTGAACTACTCTGAATTAATTTACAAAAATTACAAAAAAAGCCATCAGAAATTGAAGACAAAAATATCTTACCCTTTTTATCTACAAAAATCGCCTTAAATCCAGTTGCTTCATAGTAAGAATCTAAAAGCCATTGAATAACATCTTTTAGTTTAGAAATTTTTTCTTGACTTATTTCTTCATTTTTATCATTAATATTAAACATTAATGCTCTCGCGCTTCCTCATAAAGTATTACTTATTATTTATTTTTTAATCTCTTTAGTAATTTATCCAAAGGTAGAGTATTTACGATATCTTTTTCTTCCAGCCATCCCCGG
>CAYTVM010000414.1:0-1869 GCA_964441685.1 uncultured Atribacterota bacterium
CAACTTCTGATACTGCTCTTTTTTCTACTTCTGTAACTCCGGAAGGAACACAAATTATAATTGTAGACCTTGTAAAACGATTAGGAATATGGACTTTTTTAATAAAATATTTTAACATTTCCGCAGTGGCTTCAAAATCAGCTATTACCCCTTCTTTTAAAGGTCTAACGGTAAATATGTCTTGAGGAGTTCTCCCCACCATTTTTTTTGCTTCTTCCCCTACTGCTAATATTTTATTCCCTCTATCTTTAAAAGCAACAACTGATGGTTCATATAGGACAATTCCTTTCCCTTTAATATATACAAGAGTAGTAGAAGTGCCTAAATCAATTCCTATGCTTTTGGAAAATGATCCTGAAAGAAAATCTAGCCACATTTTCTATTTCTCCTTTTTTATAAATATATTTTCATATATTAAAATGTTCTTAATTTAATTAGTTTATAAATAAAAATTATATGTTATAATTCTTATTAGTATACCCTATAGTTTATTTGGACTTTTACTATGTTTTAATCCAATAATAAGCGTTTTAAGGAATGATAAAATGACTAAATTAATTCTTAGCTTAATTGTTTTAATTATAACTTATTTTTTAATATTTACCAACCATAGGATTAGAACAACTTCCACTTTCTTTGGGGCAATTTTAACCATCCTTTTAGGATTAATAACCTTCAATAAAGCTATTACTTATATAGATTTTAATAAATTGGGAATTATCATTGGAATGATGATCTTTACTATCATAGCAAAAGAGAGTGGGATATTCCAATATTTAGCTTTAAAAGCTACCAAATATAGTAAAGGAAATCTTTTAATCCTTTTAATTTCCCTATCTTTATTAGCCGGTTTTCTTTCCTCTATATTAGATGAAATCACAACTTTACTTTTTTTGGCAAATATTACTTTAGCCATCACACATATCTTAGAAATATCCCCCTTACCCTTTCTAATTTCTGAAATTATTTTTGCTAATATTGGTGGATTAGCTACTTATATTGGCACACCCGCTAATATAATGATAGGCTCTGCAGCAAAACTGAATTTCTACGATTTCAGTTATCACATAACTCCAATTTCTATAATACTTATTTTATTTAATATTTTATATTTAATTATTCTTTTTAAAAATACTTTTAAAAAGAATAAAACACAAAATGATATTGTTCTTCACCTTAATAAAATTGATGAGAGAAGGGCTATCACTAACCTTCCTCTGTTGAAAAATTCTTTATTAATTTTAGGCATTACCATTATATCTTCATTTTTCTCACATTTAATCAATTTAGACCTGTCTATTATCTATTTAATGGGAGCAATAATACTACTCTTTGTAAGCCATGATAAACCTGACGATATTTATGCTCAAATTGACTGGAAGATAATTTTCTTTCTCATTGGATTGAATGTCTTAGCCGGTACCCTGGAGGAAAATGGTCTTATTGAAATTGCATCTTCTAAGCTCCTGAATCTTACTAAAGGAAACATAAATCTTTTAAGTTTCACCATATTAGGGGTATCCACTTTTACATCTTCCTTTTTTGATAATATACCTATTATAGCTTTGGCTATTCCTATTATTAAAAATACTTCTCACTATCTGGGATCCTCTGTAACCATACTGTGGTGGGCACTTGTCTTAGGAGCAAATATCGGAGCTAATGGTACCCTAATAGGTACTGCTTCTAACTTGATAGTTGCTGACATTGCTGAAAAAAATAAACAACCTATTCCCTTCTGGTATTTTGTTAAAATTGCTTTTCCACTGGTAATACTTAATCTTATCATAGCTTCCATTTATATCTACTTAAGATATCTGGCTTAATTCGCCGATTCACCAATTGGTCAATTAATTTAGTTACCTAGCT
>CAYTVM010000415.1:0-1862 GCA_964441685.1 uncultured Atribacterota bacterium
ACTGTAATAAGACTACCGCTTTTAATGGTGGAATAGATATATTGTGTGTAAATGGTTCCCGCTGCCCCTTCACTGAACGATTCTATGCAATAGATTTGTCCATCAATACTTCTTTTTGCTGTTTCGAACAGTAAATCGGTTTCGGAAGATGTTATCTTACAATCTATATGGCCTTCGTTTATTTTAAATTTCGGGGGGTATTTCTCTTCTTCATTAATGATGATCACTTTCCAATCCTGACTGCCAATGTATTCGGTATTCAAATCAACCGAAATATTATAATGCGGCTGCTTTTCAGACTCATTATCAATTTCTTCAATCATTATCTTAACCTCAGGCTGTGAGACGTTTTCGCCTTCAGCTTCCCCAATGCCGGTTAATAAAATAATTCTACCGTCTGCCTGGCAATTTCCATTGCTTACTTCTTGAATACCGCCACTTTCATTCAAATCCATCCATCCGCTTGAAGTAATCCATCCTGCAGTTTCTTCTTTTTGCCTTTTCACATTTTGCCGGCTCCATGAATGTATATCGGTACCCATTACCCCTATAATGATAAAAATAATGGCTAAAACCAGAAGATATTTTTTATTCATCATCAAATCCTCCCCGGTAAAGGAATCAGGACTCAGTAAGCGAATTACTTTTTTCAAAAACTTATACTGTCAGTAGGGTGATGAAACAGAGAACTGTCCCCTGCTTCCACTGTCACATTTTTAGATGAAGTTATGTTAAATGTTGGAACCTGGCTCCGTTATTTCCCTATATTTCTTCCTTCTTTTATTTCTTTACCCTTAAATAAAATATCTGATCATCTGATTTAAATTTCACTTCAGAAAATCCTACTTTTATTGATAATTTCTGGAAATACTCTAAGTTCTGTTCTTTTTTGCCCCAGAAGACGCCATATCCGGTATCTAATTCTTTGTCATCTATTTTTATCTTTAAAGGAAGAGAAAACATTTCGTGAATTTGATTCTCTCTTTTTGGTATTATCACATCCCAGAGTACTAAATGACCATTTTTCTTTAAGACTCTGTATATTTCTTTAAATATCTTCTTATGTTCGGATTTTGGTATATATAGAAGCGTAAAAAAGGATGTGACAGTATCAAAGGTATTATCTAAAAATTTTAATTCACCAGCATCCATCATTATTTTCACTCCACCCTCTGGCGCTTCTTCAAGTTCTCTTTTATTATGATCAATAGCAATAACCTTGTCTTTTTTAAACTGGCCGATTACTCCCTCTCCCCCTCCACCTATATCCAAAATAAGTCCTTCTAACTTAATATTATTTAAATTAACTTTTTGCTCCTTAATACCAAATATCCGACTACAATCTATTTCATGGTTAATCATTACATCAACCAGAAAGTTAACCGTCTCTTCATTAATATGCCACTCGTTGCCGATCTTGAGACCTGGCAATTCTTCGTTCTCAATACGCAGTTTAAGATCATCCGGAGTAAATTCCTTTTTTAACAGATAGCTTATCTCATATATAGTAAAAAATTTTTTACCATTAATTTCCTGCATCAAATATATCTCCTTTCCTGAAATACGAGGGAGTTACCTTTTGATGGCCTTAAGATGTCAAAGGATTGACCCATTTAAAATCCATTGGGGGCACGATGTATCGGGCCCAAAGGTTAAATAGGACCAGACAACTATTTATTCTATCTTCGCCATTTATTTAAATATGACAGACGAAAAGTCCCCTTGACTTACTTATGGTAGCAATAATATACTGATTGTTGCTATTAAAAAAATAATGGCTACTAAAGTGTAATAAAGAAGACCAATACGACCGTAAGTGAGTTTCCCTTCTTTTTCTATTACTTTAAAATCCATCCATGATT
>CAYTVM010000416.1:0-1840 GCA_964441685.1 uncultured Atribacterota bacterium
CCTTCCGAAAAAACCTTCTTAAATTCAATAGTTTTTGATAATTTTTCTTTTATCAAGTTTCCTCTTCTGTATATAAAATTAATTATCCGGATACTGTAAGGCGCTTGCGCCCTTTTAAACGCCTCTTTTTTAATACCAACCGTCCGGCCTTAGTACTCATTCTTTGACGAAATCCATGAACCTTCAGTTTCTTTCTGGTATTTGGTTGATAAGTCCGCTTCATTTAACTAACTCTCTCCTTATATATTAAAATGTAGAACCTAAAATTCATTGAAAATTATATCTTTAATACACTCCAAATGTCAAGTTTCCGGGAAAGTATTTGGATAGGTATCTGAAATTTCATTTTAGGGTCCAGCCTTTTTGTAATAAAAAATGTTTAAAAGAATAAAAATATTTTTGCTTAATAAAAATATTTTTGCTATTATAAATAAAAATATAGGGTATTTCTACTTAGGTTATCCACAAATGTTAATAAACTGTTAATAACTTCTTTAAAGCCTTTACTTTTGGCCATTTAACAATCTATAAATAAAGTATTAAAATTTCTTTTTTTAATGAAGATGTTAAAATTCAATAATAAAATTCTTTTGGAGTTTTCCACAGCTACTTGTGAACTTTGGGGAAAAATCATAAAACCCTCATAATTTATAGGTTTTCGAAAATAATTTATATTTTGATAACCCTTTTTCATTCTATAAAACTTTTATAATTAAATTTAGACAAAAACACTTAGTTGTTCGGGAAGGTATATTAATATGGAGTTTACAGAGACTAAAGAGCTGTGGAATAAAACCTTGGAAATAATTAAAGAAGAATTGAAGCCCCATGCTTACAATAGCTGGTTCGGCCAAACAAGGGTGATTAAGTTCGAGAACAATGAATTTGTAATTTCGGCCCCCGGGAACTTCTGTAAAGACTGGTTAGAAAAACACTACACCGGATTTACCAAAGATGTTTTAAAAAGAACCCTCGGTTTAGGCTTGGATGATAATTTAAAAATAAAATTTGTGGCTGCTGATCAAAAATTTTCCGTACCTTCCCCGTCTACCCCTAAAAAGAAAATTACTACCAAATCAAGGCCTTATTTTAAAGATACCAGCCTTATTTTAAATTCAAAATATACTTTTGACGATTTTGTAGTAGGTAATGGTAATCGCTTTGCCCACGCAGCCTGTCTTGCAGTAGCCCAGTCTCCGGCAAAAGCCTATAACCCGCTCTTTATATATGGGGGAGTAGGCCTGGGTAAAACTCATTTAATACAGGCAATCGGTAATTATATAACACACCAAGATAATAATACTAAGGTTTTATATATATCATCAGAAAAATTTACCAATGAATTAATTAATTCTATAAGAGATGACCGCACTGTCTCCTTTCGTGATAAATACCGCAGTGTAGATATTTTATTAATTGATGATATACAATTTTTAGCTGGGAAAGAGAGGACTCAGGAAGAATTTTTTCACACTTTTAATACTTTATATGAATCTAATAAACAGATAGTTATTACCAGTGACCGACCTCCAAAAGATATTACTACTTTAGAAGAACGTTTAATATCTCGTTTTGAGTGGGGATTAACAACTGACGTCCAAGCCCCTGATTATGAGACCAGAATTGCTATTTTAAGAAAAAAAGCCCAGTCAGAATCTTTAAATGTACCTGCTGAGGTAATCGATTTTATCGCTGAAAAAATTCCTTCTAATATTAGACAATTAGAGGGGGCACTCACTAAATTAACTGCCTATTCTACCTTAACTAAAAAGGAATTATCTGTTCCTTTAACTCAGGAAATATTAAAAGATATCATCCCTTTAGAAAATAAAAAGGTTTC
>CAYTVM010000417.1:0-1836 GCA_964441685.1 uncultured Atribacterota bacterium
TAGATACTATGTCAGTAGGTGTGATTATTGGTTTTGCAATGGAGTTATTTGAAAGAGGGTATATTACCAAGAAAGATACTGGTGGTCTTGAGCTTAAGTTTGGCAATGGGGTGGCAATGGTAAATATGATTGAGAAAATAGCAAAAAGAGAAGATATTGGAGATTTGCTTGCAGAAGGTATGTTAGGCATTGCGGAGAAAATGCCGGAAATGCAAAAATATCTGATGCATGTTAAAGGATTACCTTTAGCAGCTTATGATCCGAGAGGTTTCTATGGTAATGCATTGACTTATGGAACTTCAAGTCGCGGTGCTTGTCATAATGTTGGGGGTTGGAGCATTCGAGATGAACTTTTATCAGGCGAATATGATCGTTTTGCTGTTGAGGGGAAGGGACAGTTGATAAGATCTATTCAGGATACTCGAGGTTATATAGATTCATTGGGTATTTGTACTGTAGTTAGAAGCGGATATGGTTTTACTGGTAAACCTCAAGGCAAAGTTTTAGAATATTTAACCGGTTATGATTTTACTCCGGAACTTATGACTATTGGCGAAAGAGTATATAATTTAGAAAGATTAATTATAAACAGGGAAGGTAGATTTAGGAAAGATGATATGATTCCAGAACGATTAAGAACAGAGAAAATGCCGGAAGGGCAAGCAAAGGGGCATGTGGTCAGTGATAAGATTTATAATACCATGCTTGATGAGTATTATAAAGTTCGAGGTTGGGATATGGATGGTAGACCAACTAAAGAAAGATTACATGAATTAAACCTTGATAATATTTGAACTTGAAAGGTGAGTTATTTTGAAGATTACTGTAAAATATTTTCTGGATTTTAAAAAGATTAGTGGACATTCCAAAGAAGAACTATTTTTTAAGAACGATAAAGTAAATGTTAAGGATGTATTTAAAGTACTTAATAATAAATATCAGATAGAATATAAGAAGATTGTATCTACCGGAATTGTTATGGTCAATAATAAGTCAATTAATCAGCTGAAGAAAGAGAATACCATTCTTGAGAATGGCGATGAACTAATAATTTTACCTATGATTTCAGGCGGATAGTCACTAGGATTAATTAGTATTATTATTTTTATTTAATGGTATTTTGTTATCAGTTTATTTGGGATTTAGAAAAAAGGAGGTTTGTTTATATGAAAATATTAATTACTCCCCGCTCCTTTGCATCAACTTCAGATAAACCTATGAAGATGCTTACCGAAAAAGGATATGAAATACAATTGAATGATATTGGCAGACCTTATAAAAAAGAGGAAATGTTAAATCTGGTAAGCGATATAGATGGGATTATCATGGGAATAGATGAACTAAGTGCTGAAATAATTGAAAAAGCAAATAAATTAAAAGTAATTTCCAGGTATGGCACAGGCTTCGATAATATTGATATAAATATGGCAACAAATAAGAAAATTATAGTAACCAATACTCCTACAGCTAATATTGATGCCGTAGCAGATTTAACTTTTGGATTGATACTGAGTTTAGCCCGAAGAATTCCTGAAGCGGATAAAAAAACAAAAAGTGGTAAATGGGAAAAAATTATTGGAAAGTCAGTCTGGGACAAAACTCTCGGGATTATCGGACTCGGAAAAATAGGTCGACAGGTGGTTAAACGTGCCCAGGGTTTTAAAATGAATATTTTAGTTTACGATCTAATCAAAGATAAAAAATTTGCTTCAAGACATGGTATTAAGTATGTTAATTTAGAAAATCTTCTTCAAAAGTCAGATTATATCACCATTCATATTCCATTAAATGATGCTACACGTGGCATGATTAGCTATAAAGAACTGGAAAAAGTTA
>CAYTVM010000418.1:0-1836 GCA_964441685.1 uncultured Atribacterota bacterium
TAATAACCTTGGATATATCCGAATTACTACTTTTAATGTGAATACTGATCCTGATTTAGAAGAAGTCTTAAACGAATTTAAAAAAGATAGTAGTATTCAGGGGATTATTCTTGATTTTCGCAATAATCCGGGAGGATTATTGGATAGTGCTATAGAAATAGCCAGTAAATTCATAAAAGAAGGACCTATCGTTCATATCAAAGATAGAGATGGGATAATGGCAACTATAGAATCCAGAGGAAACAAATTTCCCGAATGGCCTTTATTCGTGTTGGTAAATGAGGGTAGCGCAAGTGCTTCGGAAATTGTAGCTGGTGCGATTCAGGATTCTGAAAGAGGAAAATTGTTGGGGATGAAAACATTTGGCAAGGGAGTAGTGCAGCAAGTCTTTAATCTTAATGATGGTTCAGGAATTGCTATTACCACTTCCGAGTATTTTACTCCTAGCGAGCGTTCTATAAATAATATTGGAATTGAACCAGATATATTAGTAGAACCGGTAGAAGATAGTGAGCAGGACATGCAATTAAATAAGGCGATACAGTTATTAGAAGAGGAATTGAATTAGTATATAGTATATCGTATATCGTATATTGTGAAGAAAATAGAAGTCAGAAACTAAAAATTATCAGTCTAGAGTGTGGAGCATAAAGATGAAAGGAAATTTGTTTTGAAAAAGAATCAAAGAGAAATTATAAATATTATTGCTTTAGTAATTATTTTGATCGTAGCTTTTAATATTTCTAATTTATTCAATAAGTCTATTAAGGAAGAAAATAACCTTCATAATGCCCAAAATGCTAACCTAACCACTACTAATGAAATAAAGTTAGAAATAAAGGAATCTGAAGAAACTACTTATGACAGTGGAGAGTACATAGATTTAAAAACTAATGATTTAGCCTCTTCACAAGAAGAAATAAGTTTTTCCCCTAAAGTAGCCTTTATAATAGACGATTTGGGATATGAAACAGAAGTGGCGGAAAAAATGATAGAATTGGAATTTCCTATAACTCTATCTATATTACCTTTTCTCCAGTATTCTAAATTTATTGCAGAAGAAAGTAAAAAAAATAATCAAGAAATTATGTTACATTTACCCATGGAACCCAGCAATCCTTCTATTAACCCCGGACCCGGTGCTATTAAATCCTATATGTCGGAAGAAGAAATTAGACAGTCTGTTATAGATAGTATTGTAAATTTCCCTTATGTTATAGGGGTTAATAACCATATGGGTTCAAAGATTACCGAAAATAGAAAAATAATGGAGATAGTTTTAGAAGAGATTAAAGGACATAACTTATTTTTTATAGATAGTATGACCAGTAAAGATTCTATTGCCTACAAGGTTGCTCAAGAGATGGGTATTAAGACTGCAGTAAGGTCAGTTTTTTTGGATAATGAAAATGATATGGAATATATTAAAGGGCAGATGTTAGAAATTCAAGAAACTGCCTTAAGAAAAGGAGAGGCTATTGCTATTGGTCATAGCCGAATAAATACCTTTTATGTGTTGAAGAGGATGATTTCTGAATTGATTAAAGCTGGTATAGAAATAGTCCCGGTTTCAGAATTAGTTAAATAAACTTTTAATAAAAATTCTGGATTCTTTCTACTCGACCTTTATTTCCGCGTCTTCTTTTTCCTCTGACTCTTTTTCTTCACACGATACTCGATACTTTATTTAAAGGATTGTGTTATCAATGCTTTTATATTATAATAATCTTGTTTCTTACAAAAAATAGTACATTTAGCGATCCCGGTTAGTAGAAAAATAATAATTAATAGTCAAGATATCATGTTTTTTAGATTTAGAAAAATATAGTAAAAATT
>CAYTVM010000419.1:0-1833 GCA_964441685.1 uncultured Atribacterota bacterium
TGGCTATTTCGATTTCTTAGATGGTTTTTATTCAATCTTGGGACTTTTACCAATTACTTTCGGTATCATGGGAATGCAAATTGGAGCAATATTGCTACTAGTTGGTGGATTACTGGCATTAATTGGTGGAATTATGGGTAGATAAAACTCTAAAAATCATTTTTTTGGGATTAATCCTTTTTAGGTGATCATCGGATTTAAGTTTTTACTCGTAGCCACTAAGAGTGGTTTGAATAAAAATTTGCTTGCCTTTGGGGATCTTATACCCTATTTTTTTCTTTTTTTTGTCTTTCATTAAATATTTGAATAAGGGATGCCCTGTAAGATTTGTAAATGGAATATATCCAAATTCCACGATGAATGCATGGAGTGTAAATAAAAGATGCCCGTACTCCTTATCTCTCTGCTTTTTCCCCACTCCATTCCCCTTGATTTGTGAATGCTTGCTTTCTATTTTATTAGTAGTTATGTGTTTTCCCTTAAAGATTTTGAATATAGGGGTGAGCAGTTGTAGCATCCACTTTTTAGCGCCTGCTCGCATGGATAACTTATTAGTCTCGAAATTTACGAAAATTTTGGCAGATCCTTCTTTTTGGAACGAATTGGAATGGTATTCCTCCATTTTTTGCCGCCATGGTGTGCTTCTTAATTTAACGGAAATTTCTTTTGGCGGCCTTCCTTTCTTTTTCCAAACTTCACCTTTAATAAACTTAATCTCCCACTTAAACTTAAGCTCGTGCTTATTACGATAAAAGGCTTTCCAGTGCGTCATGATTTTATAATGTAAAAAGTGAGGACCAAGCTTTATATATTTACTGATGATAATTTCTCCACGTTGCTTTTCAGAGTGGAATTGAACAACGTGTATCGCTTTATTCCCCAAAATCTTAGCGATTGATTTATAAGAGGGCTCACCGTCAGTGATGAGGATCTTAAGTTTTTCTCTACACGCTTTAGGGATTTTGTGGAATGCGTCAAGAATAGAATTCTTGAGGTCTCCCTCATTTGCGAGTCCTATAGAAAGCGTTTCGTAATCGTCGTTGATAAATACAATTTCTATATCAGAATTACCTCGAGAACCGATATAGGTCTCATCTCCTAACATGACACCTCTTGGAAGTGCCTTAATTTTCTGCTCAATTACTTCCAAATTCTGTTGAAATACTTGCAAAACAAACGATTTCTTGAACTCACTTAACTTATGTTGTGGAATTTCCCATCGTATTGCTACTCCAGTGAGCGGATAATTAAAGTGAAAAAGCTCGTAAAGGATTTTTTTAATTTTTTCCTGATAAAGTAATAAATCTGTCATTAAAAGATTATTTCCGAATCGCTTTCTGCATTGAGAACAGAGGATTCTATGCTCTTTTTTATGCTCTGAAGTGTTAAATCCATCCCAGGTAATAGAGCCCACATGGGCACATATTTGGTGAGTAGTAGATTTTGAGTTCCCCTTTTTAGGGGTTAAAAAAAAATTTATTCGCATCTTCTCATCTAAATTAGGATAATTCATTGTTTTCCCCTACCAATTTTTAATTTCTATTTAATATTGGGGAGAACTTCTATTTTAATGTTCTCCAAGAAGTAGAGACATCTAACTGCCCAAAGAATAGTAGTTTAATGTGTAAAAATCTATGAGATCCAAAGATCCATATAATATCCTTCTAAATTTTTACAAAACAAGTAAAAGAAAAAAAAATAGGTTATCACCTAAAAGGGATTAACCCCATTTTTTTAAATTTATTTTCTCGAATGCTTAAATTTTCTATTGATACTTATTATGCTAATTATTAACATGCTCACAGGACGTCTTGAGATATGGTCTCTGATTGT
>CAYTVM010000420.1:0-1832 GCA_964441685.1 uncultured Atribacterota bacterium
TTCCGCCTTTTATTGAGTTGTAGGAAAATGAAATGGAAACCTTTTCAGCAAAGATAGAAGTTGACATGGCCATTAAGAAAATAGCTAATGTAAGAGCTAACACCAATAACACTATCATTCTTTTCATTTTACTTTAACCTCCTTTTACTCTCAGGTGCTATAAAACACCTTATTATTTGACTACAGCCTGACTTTCAAGAAAAATTTTATTAGCTATGTAACTAATAAAAAACCTTTACTAATAATTTTTGTCCTCTTCTCACCTCCTTTCGGTGCTCGCATGCTCAATGCTCCTTTTCTCCAGATATTTTGTAGTTGCATGAATAGCTGCAACAATGGATACTGCATCTATATTACTCTCCAGAGTTCTGTCCGGTAACGGTCTTTTTGCCTGAAAGTTTCAATACTTTTGGCATCTTGCCTCTTTGGTTCCTTTTCTCTTTTTTTGAAAAGAAAAGGTCTCTTCTGTTACCTTCATACGGGTTATGCTATTAAATTTACTTAAAATTATAGAAATATAAAAATTTATTTAAGTAAAAAAATTTAGGTATTATATTAGATATACAACATAACTTTTAAAAATCCTTCTTTTTGGGGAAAAATAATCTATTAAGATTTCCGTTAAAAGTTACCAAATTATTAAAATGACCCACCTTCTCTATTTATCTAATTTAAAAGTAAAACATGAATTATCTAAGAAAATGGGATGCCGCCAATTTATTCCAATATTCTGGCTTCAACCATATTTGATCGAGTAGCCCATTGTTCTAATATAATTGAGATTAATAGACTAAGCTTTCGGGCGTTCTGCGTGTAACATACAGGAAGAGCTAAAAATATAAAAGAAATGAGAAAATGAAAAAAATTTGGCTTTTACTCTGGAATTTTACTTGACTTTAAGGATGCAGAAATTTTTTCCGTTCAAGGTGCATTTTTACTCGTCATTTACACAAAGGGTTGTAGGGCAAAATATTTACTAAGGTCGATTTAATATTTTATGTTCCCCCACAGTTCTAAGAGTAATTAATTTACCTTTTAAGTTAAAAGTAATTCTTAAACTTTTAGAATCTCTCGCTTCCCAAATAGAACTTGTTCCTTTGAATTTTTTTGTCTCCAAAGAAGGATGATTCAAATCTCTTTCCATTTGTAAGAGGGCTTGATTAATTCTTTTTTGAGATTGAGGAGTTAATTTTTTATAGTCCCGCCTAAACCTCGGTAACCAGACAAATTTATTTATTGAGTTCATCTATTAATTCCTTAACATCTTTAACTTCTTTGCCTTTTCCCTGTTGAAGTTCTAACTCTGCTTCTTCTTCGGCTTTTTGATGTTCCTTGGTCCAAAACCACATCTGGCTTTTATCGATCAGTTCTTTGGGAATTACTTTCAGTATGTTTCCTTCCATTTTAACTTCCACATAATCTCCAGGTTTACAGTTCAAGGCACTTCTAAACTTTGTTGGTATGGTAATTTGTCCTCTGGGATTTATTTTAGTTAAACTCATAATTATTACCTCCTTTCATATTGTCATAATATCATACTTTCACATTATAATCAAAATATTGAAAATAGGTTCATGTACTATTCTTCTATGGCATAGCTTCCCATTTTACCAAGTCTCACCTTAGGACGTATATCTATAATAATATCCAAAGCATTAACCATCCGGTTAATAAAATCTCCTCATGCCCTAGAAGTTCTCCACTAAAAGCAACCTGATTATGGGATTGGCACACCTTCCCTGTTTATCTAATTTAAAATAAAATATTCGTTACACCACAAAAACCTCTCCGTCTGAAAGCTGTACGATCTTCCGGTTAAATAAATCAGCATA
>CAYTVM010000421.1:0-1832 GCA_964441685.1 uncultured Atribacterota bacterium
ACCCTGAGGAAACATTATTTATCATATCTTCAAAGAGCTTTAAGACTCTGGAAACAATGACTAACGCGCATACTACCAGAAAATGGATTCTGAATACTTTAAAAAATCCATCTTCTATGTTTTTATAAAATTCTTTTCCAGAAAAAGAAGGATTTTTTAAAGTTATGTAGAATTATAATATATTGAGTATGATTTAAAAAAACTATCTAAGATAAAGGGGTAAGAAATAATGAAAAAATACAATGTTTTTGTTAAAAGTACGATTTTTCTGTTCACTCTCATTCTTCTTATGTCCGCATTAATTTCCCCGGTTATAGCTCAAGGGAATACTACTGGAATAAATATTAAAGAGTTGTTAAAGTCAGAAGAGCCGGGAGTAATAGATTCTGTAGCCAACTTCTTATTTACGATATATGAGTATTTAAAAAAAGGAATAATGTATATCTTAGAACAAACAGTTTTTAAAGCTAACCTTCAATTAGCAGATTACTATGCAGCAGCAGCTGCTTTTTTAGCCAGTTTAACAGCTATTTTTATAATGCTTGAAGTACTCAGTGTACCAAGGAATTTAGTAAAAATATTGTTAATACTTGGATGGATTCTCTTTTTGTCTTCTATTGCCATGAGAACATTTTTAAAATAAATTTAAATCTCTTTACTTCTCTATAAAAATAATAAAAAACACTGTATAAGGAGGAATATTATGAAATATAGACGAATTATTATTTTGACAATTCTTGTTTTAACTATCCTCTCATTATTTTTATCATTTGTTTATGCCCAGGTTTGGGATATCGAATTTTCTGGTGACGTCACTCCCGTTGCTAGTAAGGTTTCGTCAATGATTCGAGAAAGATACTTAAAAGATTATGATTCTAATGATATAAGCCCTACACCACAATATAATGATATCAATATGAGTAAATCAACGGGAATATTTAAAATATCAAACGGGCAGGGAAACAGTATTGAGGTTGTAAATAAAACTTCGTTGTTAATTTCAAAAAAAGTAGGATTTTCTTCTGTAGATGATGTTATGACCGCTGTAGCTATTAATAGTATTGGAAAAGATCCTAATGCTCCTCCATTCACCATTGGTTCTTCCGTAGAAGATGTTATTAGAGTTATGGGGACCCCTGAATCGATTCAGATATCTTTTAAATCTTTTAAGTATCGAAATTCTACTGTTTATTTTGATGACGATTGGAAAGTGCAGTCTTGGGATAATCGATATGGTAATTTAAAAGTAAGTTTAGAAAATGAAAGCAGAATTGATGTATTAGATATCGATGATATTTTTAAAATTATCAATGATAATCTAACCGAAGAATTTATAATTTTACCTATTGATAAATCTGTTGAGGGAACTATTGAAGAATTTCAGAAGTATTTAGAAAATCAGCAAACATTAATAAAATTTATACCTAACCGGAAAAAGATTATATTTTGGTAGTATTTGAGTATAATTTATTTTAATTCAATATGGCATAGTTAACTTGGTATAATTGCTCATATATACTCCACTTCCGTTGGTCGCTCGATACCGGCTTTACCACATTTTCACTTCTACCATCACTACAGTAAAAACGTCGTATATACCCGGTAAGAACAGAGAAGGGTTATTAATGCTCAGGAATTTGCCGGTTTGTCTAAATATAGTGAATATTGTATAATTTGAATATGAGGTTATTGTGATAAAGATTAGTTCTGTAGAGTTTTTCTGTTGTGAGTAACCTGCGAAAAAGCAGAAAGTTAAAGGAAGGATAAAATTTAAAAAAAAAGGAGGTAGCCATGCCTGAATTTGGAAATCCGTTTTCTGGTCTTAAGAAAGA
>CAYTVM010000422.1:0-1819 GCA_964441685.1 uncultured Atribacterota bacterium
TCTATCCTGTATCATAATATTATTTGGATTATTTCCGGATTTAATAGTAAAAAATCTAGTGCATCCCGCGGTAATGTCTTTAATAGAACAATTGCAATATACTGGCACAGTAATGGGAGGTATGTAGAAAATGTTAGGATTATTAGAAACTGGTAGCGGTTTTTGGAGTGCAATTATTTGGATAGTGCTTGTAGTAGTTATTGGAAGTATGGTCATTTATATCAGGAATAAAGGGGAAGATAGTTATAAAAAAAATACCGAACAGGACAAGCCTTTTATTTCTGGTAATCCTGAAGAAAGCAAAGAGAATTCCCACTTAAGTGCGAGTCATATCTATTGGGGATTTACTGAAGCGTTAAAGGATTATTATAATCCTTTAGTAAAAATGCATACTGGAAATATAAATGATTATTCTAATTGGATAATTTTAGTAACCGCAATAATATTAATTATGGTAGGGGTGAGTAGATAGTGAGATTAAATAAATATTTTGAAAAATCTCTTTGGGTTTTTCATCTAAATACAGGTTCTTGTAATGGCTGTGACATTGAAATTGTTGCAGGACTAACTCCTCGGTATGATTTAGAAAGATTTGGGATCAAATTGGTAGGTAGTCCTAAACATGCAGATGTATTGTTGGTAACCGGTCCGGTAACCGGTAGGATGCTCGATAAGGTAAAACGGGTATATGAACAAACACCTGACCCTAAAGCAGTCATAGTAGTTGGGGCATGTGGAACAAGTGGAGGTGTTTTTTACAGTTCTTATAACATCTCAGGCTCTGTCGACAAAGTTATACCAGTCGATGTTTATGTCCCGGGATGTCCTCCTCGACCGGAAGCCATAATAAATGGAGTATTGCAAGCTTGGATAAAGTTAGAAAATTTACGAGAAAGTATGAGCACTGCTCAGGCGAAATAGCAAAGTGTATTTCGTTAGGATTAGTTGCTTAGTTAATTAGTCTAGTCACTTGGGTAAGTACTTAAGAAAGCAGAAGGAAGAAAACAGATGCTAAAATAAATTTGTATCTCCTATCTCAGAATAAGATAAAATCAAAAAAAAATATAAATAGCATTTATTGTGTAGTATTAGTATTAATAAACTAGCTAACTAAGTGATCAACTAAATAATTAGCTAAATACTAACGAATAAAAAAGAAAAGGTGATGGGTAATGAAATACATAAAACCGGAAAAAATTATAGAATTATTTAAAGAAAAATTTAATGATTCGATTATAAATAGCAGAATAGAAACTAAAACAGCAGGTTTAAAAAAGAATAATTATAATGTAATACGGCTACAAATAAATTCAGAAGATCTTAAAGATGCAGTAAAACTCTTATCTACATTAGATTTTCCACATTTAGCTATAATTTCAGGAAATGATGTGGGTGAAGAAATTGAATTGGTATATCATTTTTCTATTTACTATGGAGAGAGATTTAAAGAAATATCAATAGGTTTATCTATTTATTTATCCAAAAAAAATCTAAGGGTAGCAACAATAACTGATTTAATTCCAGGGGCTCAAGTTACCGAAAGAGAAATGAAAGAAATGTTGGGGATTACCTTTGAAGGTTTACCTGATTTACCTAATTTGTTTTTACCACAAAATTTTTCAAAAAATATCTATCCATTCAGAAGAGATGAAAAAGGAATTTATCCTTTAAGTAAAAATGGAAATTATGTAGGTAATAATATAGTTAAAAAAGAAGAGGTGAAGAAAATTGAGTAAAGAAACTTATTCTGTCCCTATAGGTCCGGTTCATCCTTCTTTAAAAGAACCGATGACTTTTAATTTTGAAATATATGGAGAGC
>CAYTVM010000423.1:0-1814 GCA_964441685.1 uncultured Atribacterota bacterium
TAAATATTTTTGAATTACATGAAAAAACTTTAGGAATTATTGATAATTCATTTTAAGTATAGGAAGTAATATGATAGAGTCAGTCTTTATGTGCCTGATATTTTTTATTACTGCAGGTATTAGTTCTATGATTGGTATAGGTGGCGGAGTATTTTATGCCCCCATTTTAATAGTCTTTAGTTTTTCTTTTTATCAAGCTGTGGCGATTAGTATTTTTATAATAATAGCTCTTTCTATTTCAGCTTCTTTAGTATATGATCGAGTTGAATTAATAGATTGGAAATTAACTTTAATTATCGAACCTTTGACTGCTATTATGTCCCTTATAGGCGGATATTATTCTTCCTTTATTAAATTAAAGAATTAAAAATATTCTTTATGATGGTTCTGATTGTTTCCGGATATTTCATGATAATACCCAATGGCTTTAATTTTGGCCTTGGTGGTTTTTAGAGGCGCTTAAGCCGGTTCTCGGATATCTATAAAAGTAGATAAAATTTTATTGAAAAAAATTTATGCTATATTTCTTTTTCTGATCTCCGCATGGATGATTATGAATGTGGTAAAATATAATTAATACAAAGAGGAAATAATTATGAGGGTTATTGGTATAATAGGATATAAGAAAAGTGGCAAAACTACTTTAACACTAAAACTTTCTAATGAATTAACAAAAAGAGGCTATAAGGTAGCAGTAGTAAAACATATTAACGAAGACCTTGATCTGGTTACGGATACTTCAAAATACAAAGAAATTCTAACCCAGGTAGCAGCAATTACCCCTGAAGAGTCAGTAATATTTTTAAAGGGTAAAAAGAATTTAGAAGAGATTATAAAATATTTTGAAGCTGATATTGTCTTAATAGAGGGTTTTAAAAAAGAAAAAACTTTTCCTAAAATTGTGTGTTTAAAAGGTGAAGGTGAAAAGACTGAATTATTTGATGGATTGCAATTGTGTACGGCAAGTTTAATTTCTAAGGATGCGACCCCCAACAGGGTTTCCGAATTTAATATTTTAAACGATGAGGATATAAAAAAGATAACAGAAATAGCCATTAATAAATCATTTAAATTACCTAACTTAAATTGCGGGAAATGTGGATATCAAGATTGTTACGGCTTGGCTCAGCAGATCGTTAAAGGAAATAAAACTTCCGGTGATTGTTCTTCTTTAGAACCTTCCACTTTGGTGAAAGTAAATGGGAAAATCATCTCAATGAACCCCTTTATAGCGAAAATTATAAAAAACACGATTGTTGGACTTTTATCTTCTCTAAAAGGTTTCATCAAAGGAGATATTGAGATAAAAATAAAACAAAAATAAATTCGTATTTCGTATCTTGCATTTTATTAGTTTTTTAATTACTTACCTGGTTAGCAAGTTAAATAAACATAATCAAATAAGCTAATTAACCAACTAATCAGTTAACTATAGTTAGCTATATACTAATAACTATTCACTCACGACTATTTTTATGGAGGTGATTCTTAAATGTCAGCAGTATCGATTAAACCAAAAACCAGTGGTAAAAAAGTGACAATAAAGGAAAAAATATTTGATACTATAATAATTGGAGGTGGGCCTGCCGGCTTAACTACAGGCATCTATCTTAGTCGAGCTAGAATGAGCACTTTATTAATTGAAAAAGCTCTCCCCGGTGGACAGGCAATTCTTACTGAGATTATTGAAAATTATCCTGGCTTTCCCCATGGCATTGCTGGACCTGAATTAATGCAAAAAATGGAGGAACAGGCTGTCCGATTTGGCCTTAAAATAGAATATGGGGAAGTAGAAGAAGTTAAAATAAAAGAAA
>CAYTVM010000424.1:0-849 GCA_964441685.1 uncultured Atribacterota bacterium
CGAGTATGACTTATTTCGTAAAGAGAAAGAAAAGATTTAGAAATAAAATAAGATAAAAAAACAAGAGTGATCACTATTCTTTTCTTTATCTTACTACCCCATTTATGTAAAGTTGTAGATCTTTTAATGAATGATAATCTATGCTTTCATTGGTTATTCAATTTCATCCGGTATGAAGCCTCTGAATTGAGCATTGTAAAGCTTGGTATACAATCCATCCTTGGAAATAAGCTCATCATGATTACCTTTTTCTTTAATTCCCTGATCAGTTAAAACCACTATCTGGTTAGCATTTTTAATAGTAGATAACCTGTGGGCAATGACCAGCACTGTTCTGCCGGCAGTTAATTTTTTCAAGGCCTGTTGTATGATAATTTCAGCTTCACTGTCTAAAGCTGAAGTAGCTTCGTCCAGTATAAGAATAGCAGGATTCTTTAAAAATGCCCTGGCGAGAGATATTCTCTGTTTTTGACCTCCTGAAAGTTTTATCCCTTTTTCTCCTATATAGCTATCATATCCCTCGGGTAAACTCATAATAAAATCATGAATATTGGCGTTTTTAGCTGCTTTTACTACTTCTTCATCTTCTGAGTTAGGTTTTCCATATAATATATTCTCCTTTATTGAACCGGTAAACAAAAATATATCCTGCTGAACCAAACCAATATTTTCCCTTAGAGATTTTATTTTTATATCTTTTATATTCATATCATCAATTAATATTTTACCATCATTAACTTCATAAAATCTGGGAATCAACTGGCAAAGAGTAGTTTTCCCACCACCAGACGGTCCTACTAATGCCATTGTCTCTCCCGGCATTATGGTAAGATTTATATTGGATAAAAC
>CAYTVM010000424.1:859-1805 GCA_964441685.1 uncultured Atribacterota bacterium
TATTTTCGCTATACTTAAAAGTAAAGTTTTTAAACTCTACCTTTCCCTTTATTTCTTTTAAAGTAACAGCATCTTCTTTGTCCACTATGGAAGGTTTCACATTCATAATTTCCACAAATCGCTCAAAGCCAGTCATGCCATCTTGGAATTGCTGAGTAAAGTTTGTAAGTTTTCTAATCGGTTGAAGAAAGAAATTTATATACAAAAGATAGGCAACTAAATCACCGATATTTATATATCCCAGATAAACAAAAAATCCACCAACGCTTAGTGCAACAATATTTAAGATATTTGATAAAAAGAATATTCCAACAAAGAACTCTGCCATTACTTTATAAGCAAACTCTCTAGAACTATTAAACTCTCTATTTCCCTGGTTAAATTTTTCAATTTCGTACTCTTCGTTAGTAAATGATTTTGCAACCCTTATACCAGATATACTGTTTTCCAATTGTGCATTCACATTGGCTATTCTTTCTCTGACTGATTTAAAGGCACTCGACATTTTCTTCCTTTTTAAAATTGCATACCAGATTAGCAAAGGTAAAAAGCCATATATAATTAAAGTGAGTCTCCATTCTATCATGGTAAGAATAATAAATGAACCTATAAGCATTACCAGAGATAAGAATAAGTCTTCTGGTCCATGATGGGCTAATTCAGAAATTTCTCTTAGATCGTTTACTATTCGAGACATGATGTGCCCGGTTTTCACATTATCAAAATAATTAAAAGATAAAGTCTGTAAATGTTCAAAGAGATCCCTTCTCATATCCCGTTCCATTCTGGTTCCCACCATATGTCCCCAGTAATCTATAATATAATTTAAAACTGCTCTAATTACGGCAAGCGCTATCATGATCATAATAAATAAATAAAATATTCTTAGTTTACCATTGGGTATAATATCATTAATAAATTGCCTGGTAATCAAGGGGAAAGTTAA
>CAYTVM010000425.1:0-1804 GCA_964441685.1 uncultured Atribacterota bacterium
AGAAAGATTGGGAATATCTGCTGATTGCGCAGTAGTGCTTTGTCAGGATATGGTCAGTCAAGATATTCTTATAGAAAAAAGCTACCGTTATGAAATCGCTAAAATTATTAATTAAAAAGTAAAAAATTAAAAAGTAGATAAAGACGAAAGTAAGTGTAAAGCAGTAAGGGAGAAGGTGTGTAATGTAAGATGGAATCTACTGCAAGTGAAAATGATATTCTTGAGAAAGAAGCAGGGAAAGCAATCGTAATATGAGAAGAGATTTAGATACCATAAGAAAACCAGTAAGTTTACCTTTACTATCGGGTGAGGAAGTGATTAAATATTTTACGGCAAGTTACAATACCGGGAGTTCACTTGCTTCATCTTGGAGACTGGGTAATTTATACCTTTCCAATAAAAGAATACTTTTTGTTCAGGGAAGAAAGATACTATTCATGGTTTTACTCAGTCAAATAAAGACTATAAATATAGTAAAGAGGGGATGGATTTTGGGCAAGAAAGTAAAACAACTTAATATAGTATCTGAAGGCAGGAGAGTACCCTATATTGCCATAAAAGATCCTGAGAATTGGAAAAAGGCAATTGGGGAAAGTATCTCCCTGGTCACAGGTCAGAAGGCACAGGTTAGAAGTCAGACATCTGCTTTCTGTTCTCTGTCTTCTGTTGACTCGAAATCCGATGAAGTAATTTTAAAGGAAAAGGGTGGTTATTTAACTCCCGGTCAATTAAGGTGGTGTCTGGGAACCCTTCTGCTTACACCGAAGAAACTCACTTTTTTTACCTATAAATCGGGATTTGTATGGGAGACACTACTCGGCAGTATAAAGGATTTAAAAATAGAAAGAAGAGTTTACGGTGTTAGCAAAAGTGATACTATCTGTATAGTATATGAATCTTTTGGTGAATTATCAAAAGCATGGATTATATCTCTTAATCTAGAGACTTGGAGAAAAGAGCTATATAAGAGAGTATTACTAAAAGTAGACCGGGAGACATTAAATAAAATTGTTAGCGAATTGGATGCCGATTCAAAAGAGATACTTATGTTTCTTTATGAGAACAAATACGCCAGAATCGACACCTTGGCCAAGCTGATAAAAGCTCCTACCCATATGGATATTTTACTTAAAATTAAGGAGATTATAAACCCAACCGCCGAAAAGATACTCGGCTACCCTATACTCTTATTCGAGAGTTCAAAAGTTGACCGGGAAACTGGTGAGAAAGTCACCTTTAGTTGGTGGCTCGCTGGTCAGCTTCATAAAGAGAGAGAGGAAACACTTCTGGACATATTTGATGAGGATGCAGAACTAATCGTCTATTTAGAGCTGTTAGGTATTAAAGAAGATAAGTTACGGTTAAACTTGGTGAATAATATACTTATTATTGATGCAGATAAAGATTATCATAAAGAAATTTCTCTTCCCGTTGTGGTTACTACCAATAGTTTTACCAAGAAGTATAAAAATAATATCCTAGAAGTCAGGTTAAAAAAAGCAGATTACCAAACAGTTTAAAAGGGGCACGATGCATCGTGCCCTCGGCACTTTAGTTTTGTTTGGATAAGCGTCTTTGAACAGGTAACAGCTAATTACCTAAGGGAGTAGAATCATGAATAAAAAAAATATTGGTTCTTTAAACTGGCCGGACGATTTGCGCCGGCAGGCAGAAGAGATAATCCGGGGGAAATCCCCACAGCTATCGGAAAATCTGGATACGCTATTACCCCAGGAGCAGCGGCAGTTGCTCTATGAACTGCGGGTGCATCAGATCGAACTGGAGATGCAGAACGAGTCGCTGC
>CAYTVM010000426.1:0-1799 GCA_964441685.1 uncultured Atribacterota bacterium
GGTTCTCCTCCGGAAAGAGTGACTCCATAAGCAAAATGGTCTTTGGAAAATCTTTGGTAGGGTAAGATTTCTTGGATAACTTCCTCTACAGTAACTTCTTTACCAATCATTTCTTTAGAGCCGTTTTCGTAGGTTAATTCAGTCTTTCCGAAGGGCAGGCTTTCCGGGCTGCCACACCAGGGACAGTAGAAGTTGCAGCCTTTGAAATAAACAATACTTCTCCATCCCGGTCCCTCTTTTGAGACACCATGTTTTATATTTATAATAGTACCTTTAGCATTTTCTTTATACTTATTCATCAAAGTCCTTTTTATTTTAATTGCCTAAATTTTAGTATATTATTTTACTTTTATCAAAAAAATATTTATTTTTCTTCTGGATGTTTTAAAAATATTGGTATTTTACTTATAATAAAAGAGGATTTTTCAGTATTTTATAGAATATAATCTATAAGTTAAACATTTAGCTTTTAAGATTTTAAGAAGCTTGAATTAAAAAAAAGAGGTAAATTAGATGTACAAAGTTTTAAGTTTTGGTATGGTAGGGGGCGGAAGCGGTTCTTTAATCGGCGAAGTTCATCGTAAAGCTGCTTCCTTTGACCGTAAAGCAAAATTAGTTGCCGGATGTTTTTCCAGAAGTTATGACAATACTTTATCTACAGGAAAAAAACTGGGTTTAGATTCCGGACGACTCTATAAAAATTTTAAGGAAATGGCCGAAAAAGAGGGGGAAAAAGAGGATAAAATTGATTTTGTTATCATTGTAACCCCTAATAATTCACATTTTGAGATAGCCAGAGCTTTTTTACAAAAAGGTATTCATGTTGTTTGCGATAAACCTTTGACCTTGAAAGTTGAAGAGGCTGAAGAACTAACAAGTTTAGCCAGGAAAAAAGATTTACTTTGTTGTGTGACTTATACTTATTCCGGTTATCCCATGGTAAAACATGCTCGGGAAATAATTAGCAGGGGTGAGATTGGGAAGATTAGGATGATAATGGGAGAATATCTCCAGGAATGGCTGGCTATGCCGGTAGAAAAAGAAGAAGAAAACAAGCAAGCATCCTGGCGCACTAACCCCAAATATTCCGGAAAGTCTAATTGTGTAGCGGATATTGGAAGCCATATAGAAAATACTGTCTCTTATATAACCGGATTGGAAATCGATTCTCTTTGCGCCAATTTGGATATTTTTGTTGAGGGAAGAGCACTCGATGACAATGCAGAGGTTTTAGTTAAATATACCAGCGGAGCTCGGGGAATTTACTGGTGTTCACAGGTGGCTATCGGGTATAGTAATGGTTTAATAATCCGTGTTTTAGGAGAAAAAGGATCTGTAGAGTGGGAGCAAGAAAAACCTGATTATTTAAAAGTTGCTTTTTATGGCAGGCCAGTTCAGATTTTATCTCGGGGAAGGGATAATTTATATCCTCTAGCTTTAAAAGTCTCTCGACTTCCCGGCGGGCATCCCCAGGGTGTATATGAGGCTTTTGCCAATATCTATTCTAATTTTTCCGATGTCTTGCTGGCCAAAAAGGCAGGAAAACCTTACCAGACTCAGAAGGAAGGTGATTTTCCTACCTTTGAAGATGGCGCAAGAGGTGTCAAATTCATCAATCTATGTGTGAAAAGCTCACAAAAAGGAGCCCGTTGGATATCAACAAGGTGATGTAATCAGTATAACAGGGCCTTATTCTTTGATGCAAATTAATTTATTAAAAAATTAACTTTCTAATAAACAAATAATTTGCTTTGATAGTTGTAATTGATTAAAATAATAAAAAACTTATTTTATAGTTC
>CAYTVM010000427.1:0-1793 GCA_964441685.1 uncultured Atribacterota bacterium
CTACTGAATCCGGAGGCAATCCACCATCTTTTTCACTTAAAGACATAGAACCTCTGCTTCCATGAAATCGGATGCCAATTTCTTGAGCTGCTCTGAATTCTTCATCTACCAGTTCCTTTGGCTGGTTCTTGGGAAAAACATAGAATTGATCCACCGAAGTAGTGCAACCGGTCTTTAGAAGTTCTCCCATAGCTACCAGGCTGCTGTAATAAACCGCTTCGGGAGTTAAGCGAGCCCAGATTGGATAAAGGTAGTTGAGCCAATTAAATAGCTCTACATTTTGCACCTGGGGAATATTTCTGGTTAAGGTTTGGTAAAAGTGGTGATGGGTATTTATCAGCCCAGGATATAGGAAATAATCAGAACCATCAATGACTTCATCGGCTTTAACTTTTATATCACGATCAATCTTGCTTATCATATTATCTTTAATCAAAAGACTGTAACCTTTTAATCTGTTTCTTTCTCTATCCATGGTTACCATCTCTTTTATATTCTTAATTAATATGGAAGACATTAAAAACATCTCCTTCCTGTCATTTATTTGCTATACTTTCAATCGCTTCAATAATTTGTTCATAACCGGTACAACGGCACAAATTGCCCTCTAAAGCAGTTTTAATCTCTTCTCGGCTGGGATGAGGATTATGCATAAGTAGGGCCTTGGCAGACATCAACATCCCCGGAGTACAAAAACCGCATTGTATGGCATGATAATCAATAAAGGCTTGTTGCAAGGGATCAAGATTCCCATCTACTTCCAGCCCTTCAACAGTCAATACTTCACTCCCCCCAATCTGTCCGGTAAGAATCAAACAGGAAGAAACTGCTTTTCCGTCAAGGATAACCGTACAGGCTCCACATTCACCAATACTACATCCTTCTTTGATCCCGGTTAATTTTAATTGCTCCCTTAAAGTATCAAGTAAACGCTCTTTGGAACTCACCTTTAAGGTTACTTCTTTACCATTAACCATGAAAGTTACCGTCATCTTATTCATTGGTCTTTGCCCCTTCAATAATTTTTTTTAGTGCTCTCTTAATCAAAACAGCGATCGTCGGTTTTTTGTAGGAAGTAGACCATCTTTCCCCGGTGATAGAAACCATCTCTTTACTGATTATCTTACTAATTTCCTCTAAATCAATACAAAATATTGATTGATTATTGACAGCTTTTTCAGTCTCCGGAAGAGACTGGGGATAAGGTGTAGCAGAACCGGGAGCAACTCTGGTATCCTGGAAAATACCTTCCTTATCTATTTTTGTAATCAGGGCAAGACTCAATCTGGCAATAGACAGGGCTTTTCTCCGGCCAATTTTTTGAAAATCGGTATAATAGTGATCACCAAGTAAAGGAATTTTTATTTTGGTCAATAGTTCATTAGCTTGCAATGTAGTTTTATAGGGACCGTCTAAAAATTCTTCCAAAGGCAATACTCTTTTGCCTTTTCTGGAAGTTAATTCTACCTCAGCTCTTAAGGCGATTAGAGGAGGTAAAAGGTCTGCTGCCGGTGAGGCATTCACAATATTACCTCCGATAGTACCTCGATTACGAATCTGGGTTGAACCAATAGTGTAAGCTGCTTCCACTAATACAGGAAAATTATTTTTGATGAGCGGCTCATGAATCAAGCAAGAATGGGTCACCAGTGGTCCTATTTCTATAAAGTTATTAATTGAATTAATAATTTTTAATTCTGAGATATGGCTTATGTCCAACAGGTAATCAAAGTCTGGTAAGCGAGGGCTCTCTTTATAAAGGTTAACCAACAAATCTGTCCCTCCGGCTAATA
>CAYTVM010000428.1:0-1792 GCA_964441685.1 uncultured Atribacterota bacterium
AGTAACAGTAGCAGCATTAATTCTCATGGTATTCCAGAATTTTGCAAAGCAAAATTATTTGTTAGGTATTATGGCATTAGTACTTTTAGTACTTGCTGGATTTGTTATCAATGAAGGAATGAAGGCAATAAAGAAATTTAAAACCGTAAGTGCAAAGACCGAATAATTTCTCAATAAATTACAATCAAGATTAAGAAAAATTTAACAGAATTGTAAAGTGTACCAAGTCCCAGCAATTTATTTATTGTAAGAAGCAAACGAATAAAAAATAAGGCTAGTAAGAATTAAAACTTTCACTAGCCTTATTTTATTAAAAACCTATTTAGTATATTGTATATTGTGAAGAAAATATTGGATTGGTCTATCTCGTGCTGTACGCCAAATTTTATTTTAATTAGACGGAAAGGATAAAATTAATGGAATGGCGATTAATAAAAGATAGTTATCATACTGGTTTTATGAATATGGCAATTGATGAAGCAATCATGATAGCGCACCGGGAGGGTTTAGTTCCTCCCACCATTAGATTTTACCAGTGGTTTCCACCAGCTGTATCTTTAGGCTATTTTCAGGATTTAAAAAAAGAGATCGATGAAAATGCTTGCAAGAATATGGGGATTGATATTATCCGTCGAGCAACTGGTGGCAAAGCCGTTCTTCATGATAAAGAGTTAACTTATAGTTTTATCATTAGAGAAAATCATCCTTTGGTTAATGTTTCAATATTAGAGACCTATAAGAAGATTAGTGGGGGAATGATTAAAGGTCTTTCTTATTTAGGGATAACTGCCGAATTAGTTCCTTTGAAAGAAAAATTAAAGAGTGATTCTTTAGATAAGAAAAAAAAATCTGAAATTCCCCATCTGGATATTAAATCAATTTGTTTTTCCGTTCCCTCTCAATACGAGGTACAGGTTGAAGGGAAAAAGATTGTAGGTTCTGCTCAGGTAAGAAAAAAAGAAATAGTTTTACAACATGGTTCTTTATTGATAGAATTAGAAAAAGATAAATTGTTTTCTGTATTTAATTTTCCCTCTATTCAGATAAGGGAAGAGCTAAAAACAAGATTTAACGCCACCAGCCTGGAAGAGATTTTAAAGAGAAAGATCAGTTTTTCAGAATTATCAGAAATTCTTCCCCGGGGATTTGAAGAAGAGTTTGGAGTAAATTTAATTGAAGGTAAATTAACTGAACAGGAAGAAAAAATTTCCAAAGACCTTTTAAAAAATAAATACTCGACCTATGAATGGAATTACCAAAGAAAAAATAATCAACTTGATTCCCCAAAATAAAGGAGTAGGTAGATGATTAAACTTAACAGTAAATTTATTGTAGTTGAAGGAGCGATAGGAGCAGGAAAAACAAGTTTAGTTTTATTATTAAGTAAAAGGTTTAATGCAAGACACAATTTAGAGGTGGTGGAAGAAAATCCTTTTTTATCTAAATTTTATAATGATATAGAAAGATACGCCTTCCAGACTCAAATATTTTTTTTGTTGAGTCGTTACAAACAACAATTAGACTTAGCCCAGCAAGATTTATTTAATCAATCAGTTTTTTCTGACTACCTATTTGCCAAGGATAGGATATTTGCTCACCTTAACCTTTCCGGAAATGAACTTTCCATGTATGAACGCCTCTATGAAATTATGGTTAAAGATATCCCCCGGCCGGACTTAATTGTTTACTTGCAAGCAAGCACCGAGATGTTAATGAAAAGGATAGCGCTAAGAGATCGGCCTTTTGAGCGAAAAATGTCTTTTGAATATATGAGAAGATTGAATTTAGCTTA
>CAYTVM010000429.1:0-1778 GCA_964441685.1 uncultured Atribacterota bacterium
TCCAGGTGGCCGGTAGTTGATTTTTTTTCTAAAGTTCTTTTATGGTTCATAATCTTTAAAATAGTATCGCAATGTCCATCAAATATTATCATTTTCTGATGTATCTTTTTTATTTTACTTAAATACGCATTAATCTCCGTCAAATTTCCTTCCACCTATTTTTATGAAATAATCAATTTAATATTACTTGGTAAATTTATTTTTTCAGTAAAACCTATAAAATAATCAAATCTGCTAATATCAGTAAAAGCTATTAAAGTAATTCTACTGTCCCTATTCTATTCCATAGTTGGGCGCCTCTTTGGTAATAATTATGTCATGGGGATGATTCTCTCTTAAACCAGCAGAGGTAATCTGAACAAATTTAGTTTTTTCTTGTAATTCTTCAATGTTTTTTACTCCACAATAACCCATTCCTGAACGCACTCCACCTAACAGCTGATAGACACAATCAGAAAGTGACCCTTTATAAGAAACTCTTCCTTCAATTCCTTCGGGAACCAGTTTATCGTCTTCTGCCTCTTCCTGAAAATATCTATCTTTGCTGCCCTTTTTCATGGCTCCGATAGAACCCATACCCCGATATTCCTTATAGCTTCTCCCTTTATAAAGTACTACTTCTCCCGGACTTTCTTCTGTACTAGCAAACAGACTTCCAATCATTACCGTATCAGCACCTACCGCCAAAGCTTTAGTAATATCACCGGAGTATTTTATTCCCCCATCGGCAATAAGAGGAATGTGATATTTTTTGGCTACCCTTTTACATTCTTGAATTGCTGAAACCTGGGGTACTCCTACACCAGCAACCACCCTGGTAGTACAGATAGAACCCGGTCCAATCCCGACCTTTAAAGCATCAACTCCGGCTTTTATCAAGCTTTCTGCTCCTTCAAAAGTTGCTACATTACCACCTACTAACTCTATATCAAAATGCCGTTTTATTTCTTTTATAATTTCAATAACCCGGGTAGAGTGTCCATGAGCAGTATCGACTACTATAACATCAACTTTGACATTAACTAAAGCACCTACTCTCTCCATTGTATCTTTAGATACGCCCACTGCAGCACCCACCCTAAGTCTTCCCTTAGCATCCTTGCAAGCATTAGGAAATTTCTCGACTTTTTCGATATCTTTTGTGGTAATAAGTCCTTTCAAAATGAAATTTTTATCTACTATAGGCAATTTCTCAATTCTATTTTTATGTAATATTGTTTTGGCCTCTTCAAGGGTAGTGCCAACAGGAGAAGTAATTAAATTATCTTTGGTCATTATACTATTTATTTTTACATTTTTATCTTCTAAAAATCTGATATCTCGGTTTGTTAATATTCCCATTAATTTTTTTTCTTTATTTACAATCGGGATACCGGAGATATGATATTTAGCCATAAGTTCGATTGCTTCACTAACCTTTTTCTCTGGTGAAAGAAAAATAGGATCAACAATTACTCCACTCTCTGACCTTTTAACCTTATCTACTTCTTCGACCTGCTCTTCTATAGACATATTTTTATGAATAATACCAATTCCTCCTTCCCGAGCAATGGCAATAGCTAATTTCGATTCAGTCACTGTATCCATAGCAGCGCTTACTAAAGGAATATTTATGTCGATATTTCTACTAAATTTTGTGGAGATGTCCACTTCCTTAGGAAGGATAGCTGACTTTTCGGGAACTAATAAAATATCATCAAAGGTTAAGCCTTCAAAGTTTAAAAATCTCTCTTTTTCCATAATTTTTCCACCTTTCAAAATAGTCGTTAGCGAATAGT
>CAYTVM010000430.1:0-1777 GCA_964441685.1 uncultured Atribacterota bacterium
TTCATAAGCCCTGGAAATTCATTTATGTATCTTGGTTGAATAACGAACTAAACAACCCACCCGCTAAGCAGGTGGGTTTAAGAGGCCTCTAAAAGAGGCCAAATTCTTGTTGGTCACTTTCTTCTTGTCTTTCTTTTTCTTCTTGATATTTTACATACTTCCTAATTTTAGCCTCATCCAGACCTATAGAACTTACACAATATCCCCGGCTCCAAAAGTGGTTTCCCCAATAGGGCTTCTTCCTGAGAGTAGGAAAACTTTTGAAGAGTTTTATTGCTGTCTTACCTTTTAGCATTCCCATCACTTCAGATATGGATAATCTGGGAGGTATAGAAAGTATCATATGTATATGGTCCTCTTTTACATTCATTTCCAGTATCTCTATATTTTTCCATTCACACAGCATCCTTAAGGTTTGTTCTACGAATTCAGCTACTTGATCTTTTAGTATCCGGTATCTGTATTTTGGACACCATACTATGTGATATTTACATTGATAGATTGTATGGGATAATTTTTTCCATTTAGTCATATCTTATCTTAACATATATATTGGTTTTTATGGTAAAACCATTTAACCATTACCACCTTCAAAGAAGGTGGTTTTTTAAGGTGAAATAAAATCAAAGAATCAGCCATGGTGGAAATAATATTCTCAGCAACCAGGGCTGGGGTGATAACCATAAGCTTATATTTAACTATGGCATAAGCCATTCCAAAAGCCCAGATAAGGGCAATAATATTTACGATGGAAGGTATCGTATGGATATTTAATTCGGGAAGTATTACATCAATCAAAGTGCCTATAATAAGTGTAATAATAACTGTAGTAAAAATTATTTTTGCCTGCTTTTTCCTAAGTGGTTCTTTAATCCTTCTCTGAAAATTAAAGATTAAATAAAGGCCTATCCCGATAAATAAAAGATAATCAGTATAAAAAAGATAGGTCCAGATTGAGTCTGGCAAAACACCTCCCCACCCCCAGGGCTCTTTAATATAATCTACGGTTAAAAAACCTGTCCACTGTTTATAGATAAGCAGAAAAGGCAGAATAAAGATAAGGGGATAAATAATTCTTGTTTTTAATATCTTTTTCTTTTCTGTGAAAATAAGAGTAAACCACAAAAAGAAATGAGCAAAACCAATCCAACCTAAGGAACAAACATTATCAAGTAATCTAACCGTATCTTTTGAAGTACTAGGATTAAGAAGAAAAATATATTCAAAACTCCATATAGCAAAACAAGCAAAAAGAGCAGCACAGACTCTGTTAAGCCAGGATTTTGGATCTTTATATAGCACAAGAACTATGAGATAGCAATAGACTAAAAATGCAAAAAAATGTAAGAATGGATAAATATTCATAATTTAACGATCACCTATTGGAAGGATAACGGTAAAAATAAATCCCTTTTCCTCTTTGCTTTGTACTTTTGGAACTTAGAGTTTTAACCCTCTTCCTATCTATATACAGAATTATGTAATTAGCAGATTTTATTGATGTATTATTTTTATTATAATACTAAAACATATCATTTACAACCTTATTGATTGAATCCTATCCCATAAAATATTTTAAATCCTTTTGTCAGATTTACGATATCTTACTGCACTACTTATTTAATGATAATTTTAAATAACCTGCTTTAAATCGAATTTAGTGTATAATTTGTTTTCACTTATTATTTTCTGATTATTCCGAATAAGCTGTTAGTTAAATTCCAAAAGTGGACTATTTAAGAATCAAAACTGGACTAAATTAAGCTCAGAATTTTTA
>CAYTVM010000431.1:0-1772 GCA_964441685.1 uncultured Atribacterota bacterium
CCCCGGAATGGACTACGCCGATTGCCTTTAAAGAAAACGGAGAAATAAGCCAAAAGCTTATAAATGAAATAGAATTATTAATAAAGAATAAAAATAAATTTATCTTTTTATCAGTAGAAGCTAAAATATTTTTAGAAAAATATTTAGAAAAGCATATTAAAAACCTATTGAAGAACTTCAACTCTGAAGAGAGTATTGATTCCGTAAAGAATGAATTAGTAAAAAGAGCTATGGCAATAGAGAAAGATTACAATAAAAAACACTTACCCACTATTTTTTCTTTTGATAAGATAAATCAAATTGGCAAGGATTTATTAACTAAAGGAGATACTCAATTCGCAGATATATCAAAGAGCAGTCATCCAGATGATTTGGCGACTATTATCTATACCTCGGGAACCACTGCCGACCCTAAAGGGGTTATGCTTACCAACGCCAATTTTATGCATAACGTCATAAATGCTCCCATAGCCATTACCATAAATAAAGATGACAATTTTTTATCAGTTCTTCCTTCCTGGCATGTTTATGAAAGAATTGTAGAATATTGTGCTCTATATGTAGGGGCCTCAACTGCTTATAGTAAACCCTTTAAGCAGGTTCTTCTCCCTGACCTTAAAGCAGAAAAACCTACGGTTATGTGTAGTGTTCCCCGTATTTGGGAAAGTCTACATAAAGGGATTTTAGATAAAATTAACAAAGGTAGCAATCTACAACAACGTATATTTAATTGGGCTATAAAAACAGGGGAAGAATATAAAGAAGCCGAAGGAACTCTCAACGATACCTGGCCATTATTTGATAGATCAGAATATACTTCTGAAGAATTGTCCCAAGCAAGAAGAACAGTAAGAATATTGGGTTGGAAATATCGGTTAGGCGACAAGATAGTCTTTAAAAAAATAAGAGAATTAACCGGTGGAAGATTTAGATTTGCTATCAGTGGAGGAGGAGCACTTAATGAATCTATCGATAGATTTTTTAATACTATTGGGTTAATTATTACTGAAGGTTACGGGTTAACTGAAACTTCTCCAATTCTCGCTGGTAGAACTAAAAATGATAATATCATGTTCACCGTCGGCCCTCCTATTCCGGAAGTAGAAATAAAGATTGTAGATAAGGACAATCTTCAAAAGGAATTACCTAATGGCAAAATAGGGATTATCCTTACCAGGGGTCCTATGGTAATGAAGGGTTATTACAAAAACGAGCAAAAGACCAAAGAAATTATTAAAGATGGTTGGTTTAACACCGGAGATCTGGGTAAAAAGACTTATAACGGAAAATATCTTAAACTTGTGGGGAGGATAAAAGACACCATAGTCTTAAGAGGAGGAGAAAATGTTGAGCCTCTTCCCTTGGAAGATAAATTAAAAGAGAGCGAATATATTAATATGGCCATAATAGTTGGACAGGATAAGCCCCGTTTGGGAGTATTGATTGTTCCCGATTTCGAAACTCTAAAAGCTTATATTATAGAGAATAATATTGAATATAAAAATATTGATGAATTGATTAATCACTCCAAAATCATTTCCTTATACCAAAAAGAACAGAAAAGACTCATCTCCAAAGAAAACGGATTTATGCCCTATGAAACAGTAATGGGAATAGCCTTGCTTCCTCATGAATTTACCATGGAAGCCGGGGAAATGACCGAGACCTTAAAGATGAAGAGATTTGAGATACACAAAAAGTATCAGAAAGAGATAGACAAAATATGTGGATAAAAACAGTATATAGTATATAGTATCAAGTATATAGTGAGA
>CAYTVM010000432.1:0-1770 GCA_964441685.1 uncultured Atribacterota bacterium
ATAATAGGGGCTTTTAAAAGTAAATTAACTCTTTTCAAAGAAAAACTGACTATGTTAACTATCCTGGGAACGGAAATTTTTAATACACCAGGGCTATTAAAAAAAATAATTACCCCTATTTCCGATAATCATATTAGTCTGTACGGTGTCTCTATCGGTACAAAACATATCGGAATCTATGTTATGGAGACTTACACCCAGCAATCTTATGATTTACTTCATCCTATCGTCATTGAAGATGAGAATTTAAAATCAGTTACTTTAAAAAATGATATCGCATTAATTATTGCCAGAAGCAGAGATTTTATTGAAACACCGGGTATTATTGAAAGAATTACCCGTCCTCTGGCTCAAAATAATATAAATATCATTGAAATGACCACTATCAAAACAGATATTTTAATCTTTTTAGAATGGAAAGATAGGGAATTCGCTTTTAAAACAATTAACAAATCGCTGGAAGAGGCGGGAATTGTGGTAACTAAATAAATTAGCGTAGAGCGTATAGCGTATAGTTTTAGGAAGAAAGGAAAAGAAATCAAAAACTAACTAACGACTATTCACTATTCACTAACGACTAAATAAAAAAGGAGGAAAAAAAATGTTTAAAGGATCTTTGGTAGCTATGATCACCCCATTTACAGAAAGCGGGAAAGTTGATGAAAAGGGAATAAAAGAATTGGTGGAGTTTCATATCAAAAATGGAACCAATGGTATTGTCCCCTGTGGCACCACCGGGGAATCGCCCACTCTTTCCCATGAAGAACATAAGAGAGTTGTAGAGTTAACTATAAAAGCAGTAGCGGGAAGGATTCCGGTCATTGCGGGAACCGGTTCCAACAGTACCTGGGAAGCTCTGGACTTAACTTCCCATGCAAAAGAAAACGGTGCTGATGGAGCCCTTGTAGTTGTTCCTTATTACAATAAACCTACTCAAAAGGGATTGTATATGCATTATAAAAAATTAGCCGAAGAAATTGATATACCCATTATCGTATATAATGTCCCCTCTCGGACCGGAGTGAATATGTTACCTGAAACTTTAGCAGAATTAGCAGAATTAAAAAATATTGTGGCAGTAAAAGAAGCCAGTGGAAATTTAGATCAGATGACCCAGATCGTTGAATTGTGCGGAGATAAAATCACTCTTCTCTCAGGAGATGATAAATTATTACTCCCTGTGCTATCCATAGGAGGAAAAGGGATAATCTCGGTGGTTGCCAATATTATCCCTCGGGATGTTTCTGATATGGTTAGAGAATTCGAAGAGGGAAATTACCAGAAAGCTAAAGAAATTTTCTTATCTAAAGTCTATCCTTTGAGCAATGCTATGTTTTACGAAACTAATCCTATCCCGGTTAAAACCAGTGTCCGCTTAATGGGAATGCCTTCGGGTGAATTACGATTGCCCTTGTCTCCCATGAGTGAAAGTAATTTAACCAAATTAAAAGCAGACTTAATAAAATTCGGCTTATTGGAGGGATAATCAATGATTAAAGTCATCGTCTGCGGCGGCTGCGGGAAGATGGGTTCAAAGGTCGCGCAATTAATTTACCAAAATAAAGATATGGAATTAACAGGAATCATTGAATCTCCATCTTGCCCTGACATAGGAAAAGATTGGGGAATGTCACTTGGTTTAGGAAAAACCGGGATAATTATAAAAGATAATTTGGAAGAAATCATTCAAAACACTGATCAAATAGTTGAATTTACCAATCCGCAGGTTTCTTTAGAACATTTAGAAATTGTCTCTAAATATAAAAAAGC
>CAYTVM010000433.1:0-1763 GCA_964441685.1 uncultured Atribacterota bacterium
CCTTTCCCGGCTGCCAATCCATCTGCCTTAATGACCAAAGGAAAAGTTTGTTGTTGTATCTGGGCGAGTGCCTTTTCGCTATTTTGAAAGACCTGGTAATTTGCTGTAGGGATGTGGTATTTTTTCATTAAATACTTGGAAAAGGCTTTGCTTGATTCAATCTCGGTTGCCTCTTTGCTCGGACCGAATATCCTTAAACCCTGTTGATTAAATTCATTGACAATTCCTTGGGATAAAGGTAATTCCGGTCCCACTACCGTCAAATCAATTTTTTCCTTTTGGGCAAAATCAACTAATTTTTCTATGCTGTCTGCATTAATATTTACACATTGAGCTAACCTGGAAATTCCTGCATTGCCCGGTGCACAATACACTTGAGAAGCTTTCGGACTTTGAGTCATTTTCCACACTAAAGTATGTTCTCTTCCTCCACTACCAATGACCAATACTTTCATTCCCGCTCTACCTCTCTTGTAAAAATGGTAATTATTTAATAAAGACTCTTCTTCCTTTAATCATTAATCTGCTTTCAGAAAATAACTGAATTGCCCGGGGATAAATTTGGTGTTCTTCTTTTAAGATTTTCTCTGCCAAAGATTCCTCCGTATCATCATCGCTCACTTCTACTGCCTTTTGCAGAATAATAGGACCGGAATCCACTCCTTCATCCACAAAATGAACGGTACATCCGGAAACTTTTGCTCCATATTCAAGGGTCTGCCTCTGAGCGTGCAACCCCGGGAAAGAAGGGAGTAAAGCAGGATGAATATTTATGATCTTATTTTTATAGGTTCTGATAAAATAGGGGCTCAAAATTCTCATATAACCGGCCAGAACGACCAGGTCAATTTTTTTCTCTTTTAGGATTTTGATGATTTCTTTATCGTAATCTTCCCTGTTTTTAAATTCCTTAAAATCAATATAGCGGGTATCGATATGATATTGTTGTGCCCTTTTTAGGGCATAAGCATCCGGATTATCGCTGATCACGACTTTAATCTCACCGGCAATTTTTCCTTCTTCTATTGCCTCAATAATCGCCTGTAAATTTGTCCCTCTGCCTGAGACCAATACTCCGATATTAATCATAATCTTCTCCTTAATGACAACTTTTGTGCCAGGCACCAAAGTTGTCATTTATTCCCTTTTGATCACTTTGCCGATAAGGTAAGAATCGTAGTCTGCCATTTTAAGTTCGTCCATCACCTTCGAAGCATCACTTGGGGAAACAATCAATACCATACCTATCCCCATATTAAAAGTCCGATACATCTCTCCATTAGAAATTTCTCCTTCTTCTTGAAGGAAAGTAAAAATAGAAGGTTTAGGCCAGCCTTCTTGATCTATCCGAACTGAAACTCCTTCAGGTAAAATACGGGGAATATTTTCTACTATTCCTCCTCCGGTGATGTGAGCTATTCCTAATATTTTATATTTTTCCAATAAATGTAAAACCGGGGAAACGTAAATTTTAGTAGGTTTAAGCAATTCTTCACCCAAAGATTTCTCCAAATAAGGTATTTTATCGCCTATTTTATATTTTTTAGATTCAAACAAAACCTTCCTCACCAGGGAAAAACCGTTACTATGTAATCCATTAGAAGCAATGCCTATTACCGCATCTCCTTCTTTAATCTTTTTGCCATCGATTATTTGACTTTTCTCCACAACGCCCACGGCAAAACCGGCTAAATCATATTCACCTTCAGCATAAAATCCGGGCATCTCTGCAGTTTCTCCGCCCAATAAAGCACAACCTGCCA
>CAYTVM010000434.1:0-1757 GCA_964441685.1 uncultured Atribacterota bacterium
AGTTCAATCGAAATAATTGATATAGATGATGAATTGTTAAATATTTTTAAAAAAAGCTCTAAATTTTGCCATCACCTGCATATTCCCTTACAAAGTGGTGATGATAAAATTCTTAATATTATGAATCGTCCTTACGATACTTCGTTTTTTTATAAAAAAATATCCTTAATAAGGAAGGCAATACCTGATATAGCTATAACCACAGATATTATGACAGGTTTTCCTGATGAGGATAGTAATAGTTTCAATAAAACATTTAATTTTGTAAGAAAAATCTGTTTTGCAAAAATGCATGTTTTTCCATATTCTAATCGTAAAGAATGCTTAGCAGCTTTACTTCTAAATAAAGTTGATAATATAATAAAAAAAGAAAGAAGTAAAAAATTACATGTTCTTTCAAAAAAACTACTTTACGATTTTCAAAAAATATACCTTGATTCAATTGTCGATGTATTAGTAGAAGATAAGATGAAAGATAAGGAAGGAAGAATATGTTCACGCGGTATTACAGGTAATTACATTAAAGTTATAATTCCAGGTTTTATTGGTAAAAAAGGTGAAATTGTTAGTGTTAAATTAAATCAAATCTGTGCTAATTATATCGTTGCGTCAATTAATAGTTAGCGTATAGCGTTTAGCGTAGAGCGTATAGTAAATATAGTAATGAGTAATGAGTGAAGATAAGTATAGCATAATAGCTTAGAACATAGAACTACATACTTTTCTTTCATCTCTGCACCCGCTTTTTAAACTGTAGCAGGAACTTTCCTTTTTCTTTTGACTCTATCTTTTCTGACTCTACGCTGTACGCTCCATGCTATACGCTAGTTTCGAATTTATATGTCAATAGTCAGTGAAAATGTCCCCTTTAAGGTCAAAAATAATAATAAAACATGGAAGAAACAAAAAATCTGATTTGCCTTTTCTAAGGGTGGATTAGTTTAAATCAAATTAACTCATGCTATCCGGGATCTGCCAGGGCAAAAGTATACCCCTGGCAGATATGCTATCTACTTCTAACCTTTGGGGTCATAGATAGCGGCAACGAGTCCCCTATCACTTTCTTCGTAAGTGAAATGTTCTACCTCGTTTTTCCAGGGATGGTCGTCTTTAACCTTTACAAACCTTTTAACCCTATCTTTTTTAGCTATAACTCTAACGGATCTAACCGTCTTTCTTACTTGGTAAACACCACCCTTGTATTCTGCTCGCATACCGAATCTAGGGCTGGTCAATACGATAATGGCAGCTTTATTAGCTAAGGGAACTGCCTGGTTATTTTTACTTAACTGGTAGATTTGCCCTCCAAAAGAGAAAGTAGAACCCTGGCCGGCTTTCCGAGTCTCTTTTCTACACAGTATATCATCTATATTAATATGTTCTTCCAAAGGCCGGTAAGCAGACTGGGGCACTCGGGGGACTACCGCAAAACGGGCATTGAATCGTTTGATAAATCCCGGAAGGAAAGCATTCGCTTCTTTAATAGGTTTAATACCAGCAAGACTAAAGCTCTAAAGCCAATCGATCCTGCAAGGTTTCCCATAACCTTTCGATACGGCCTTTGGCCTGGGGAGAGTAGGCGTAAATAATCCCCACGGAAAGCTCCTGCATGGCCCGGCTAAACTGGGTATAGGCAAAGACTTTATCTTCCAGTTCATCATCAATGGTAAGTCTGGCATTACTGGGTGCCTTAAATATAGTGTGCCGGTCCACATAAACACTGACCGGTAGGCCATATGCTAAAATGGTCTGTCTTT
>CAYTVM010000435.1:0-1749 GCA_964441685.1 uncultured Atribacterota bacterium
TATTTAAAAATGCTGTAAAAAGTGCTTGACAAAGTCATAGTGTTTCGCAATGACAGAAAGGAAGGGTTTTTGCAATGACAGAAATACCTCACCCCCACCTTAATCCTCCCCCCTGCAAGGGGGAGGAAAATGTTGGATATACGCTCATACTAATAAGGTCCTTTGCTAACCAGTAGATTGATATTTTTGGTTATTGTATTTACATTCCCAGGCTCGGGGGTTTGAGCAATGACTACATCTTTGGGTACAGAAAAATGATTGGTATAGGTAATTCTGCCTAAAATCAAACCATATTCTTCGATAAGTGCAGTGGCTTCTTTCAGCTCTTTATTTCTAAGATCGGGAATATTTACAACCATAACCTTACTCCCTGTGCTCACTACCACATTAATTTCTCTATTCATTTTTACTTTCGACCCGCTAGCCGGATTCTGAGAGACAACTTTATTTTGTGAGATTCTTTCGTTAGGTTCTTCACCGGAGATATATATCTTCAGTCCGGCATTATATAATTTTTCCTGAGCGACTTTTAATTCATCACCGACAATCGAAGGAACAGTAGTAGTAGAAACATCGAATACATTTTGAAATACCAAAAAGGCACAGATCATTCCGGCAATAATGACAAAAATTACAAAAACCGTGTTAATAAATGATTTCAAGATAAAACGAAAGATACTCAATGTTCAACTCCTTTACACTCTATCTTTTTCTTGTCATTTTGGTCATAAAGAATCCGTCCAGGTCTAAATCTAAATTAGAAAGTCCTGGGTATATCTGAATAAATTTCTTCTGTTTATGTTGGTCAGAAACATAGGAGTCCAATTTTCGCTCTTTTATAAATCCATTTGGATCATCTAATTCGAAGTTAGGATGTTTCTCTAAAAATTTGCTGACTATTTCCTCGTTCTCTTCCGGTTCGATACTGCAGGTAGAATAGACTAATTTCCCGCCAATTTTCAGGTAATAAGAAGCAGTGTTCAATATCTTCCCTTGCAAATCGGTCAACTGTTCAAACCTTTTTACATTATAAGTCTGCCATCTTAAGTCAGGTTTTCTCCTTAAGACTCCCAGTCCGCTACAGGGAACATCTATTAAAACTTTATCTGCTGCCTTTAGATATTTTTCGTCCAATATAGCGCCGTTATTCATCCGGGTCTTTACTATATCAATTCCCAATCTCCGGCAATTACTTTTTACGGTTAATAATCTTAATTTATTACTGTCCATTGCCAGGAGGTCGCCTTTGTTTTCCATTAATTGGGCAATATGGGTACTTTTTCCTCCCGGTGCACTACAGACATCGATTACGAATTCACCAGGCAAAGGATCGAGCAGATGAGAAACCAGTATGGAGGCTTCATCCTGAATCTGAAATAGTCCTTCTCGATATGCGGGGAATTTGGTGATATTGGGAAGTCTTTTAACATACAACGCTTCTTCAGTAAAAATACCCTCTTTTACTAACACATTCTCTTTCTCTAACATTATTTTTAAATCAGAGCGAGATATTTTTAGTGTATTGGTTCTAATTACCAAAGTAGGGATTTTATTATTCGCCAGACATATTTTAATCGTGTCAGCAAAGCCAAATCTTTTTAACCAGCGCTCAACTATCGGAAGGGGATGTGAATAGATAGTAGAAATATATAAAACAGTCTCTTTTTCTTTATCCGGCCAATGAATATTCCCTTTGTTTCTAATAATATTTCTTAAAACACCGTTTACAAATTTGGATATCCCGAGATT
>CAYTVM010000436.1:0-1733 GCA_964441685.1 uncultured Atribacterota bacterium
AGACAGGGATTAATTTTAGCAGAAGTGCTATCTTTAATTATGGCGACTATATCATTTATTTTTATTAAATATGTCTCTCGAGGGAAATTTTCTTCCTACTATATGGCTTTTGGATTTATATTAGCGGTAATTGCGATCGTAGGTGTATCCAAGAGCACTGCAGCGTTAACTTTATTAATTCCTCTTTTAATTTTAGGCGTTCCGATTATAGACAGATCTTATTCTATTGTGGCTAATTATGCCACGCAGGAAGCCCCAACTATAGAAAAATATCCTTTGTTTTCGGGAGGTAGAAGCAGGTTGCATCAGAAGCTACAATCTTATGGATTTTCGGCTCAAGGCGCGAATGTAACAATTATTGGAGTCTCTCTCTATTTAAGTTCATCAGCTTTCATTATTTCTATATATGAGAGCTTCTATCTACTGTTTACTCTGACTGCTTTGGGTTGGATATCTTTTGAATTATTAAAAGAAAAGGTTCAGTCAAAGGACTTGATTATCGAAAGGGATATTTTTACCAATCGCATAAAGCTTTTTCAGGTAGGTATTGATCAGATAGATAATCAAAAAACTATTCAAAAGATAGAGAAATTTATCGTATCTAAAAAACCTCATCAAATAGCTACACCGGATACATTGGCTGTATTGCGCGCAAGGAAAGACCTAGAATATCATGCCATATTAAAATCTGTTGATTTAGTTACTCCTGATGGAGCAGGTATTTTATGGGCTACCACAACTCTAAATTATCCTTTGCCTGAAAGGGTCACTGGCATAGATATAATACACAACATATGCCGATTGGCTGCCAAGAAAAAGTATTCCTTATATTTGTTAGGTTCTTATCCTGGTGTGGCCGGGGAAGCTGCTGTAAACTTAAGTAAGAAATATCCGGGAATAAAAATAGTTGGAACGCACCATGGTTATTTTAATTGTGGAGACATTATAAGTTGTGGAAATATTAAAGATGAGAATAATGATAGGAATAAAGACGAAGAAGAAATTCTTGCGGAGATTAAAGAAAAGAAACCTGATATATTGCTGGTGGGCATGGGTGTGCCCAAGCAAGAAAAATGGATAAATAAAAATTTGAAACGGTTGGATGTGCCAGTATGTATAGGAGTAGGCGGAAGTTTTGATGTCCTTTCCGGTAGGATACCACGGGCACCATTGTGGATGCAAAGACATGGAATGGAATGGATTTATAGATCGATTAAACAGCCAAACAGGGCTTTTCGAACTTTAGCTCTTTTTTACTTTATCTGGTTAGTAACTTTAGGGAAAGTAATTTACTCTCTAAAAGAAATAAAACGACGATAGATTTTGCTTTAGAGGATACTTGATAAATAAGCAAATAATATAAGTAATTGAAATAGCTATAAGTTATAAGCTATACGTTGGATACTATATGGAAGATGAAATTGCAATTAATTTAATATCTAAGCGTTATCATAAATATAAAAAAGTATAATAATATCGCCAATCTCTCTATTTACCTATTCTGAAAGTCTTAAATGCTGAAATAATTAAACTACCACCGACTTAATATACCTTAAACAGGTATTACCCATTATTTTATATCAATATCTATTTTTCTGATTATCTAAGTAAACAAGGAGATAGCTAATGAAGATTTTACTGAAAGCTACAATAATTGTAGTTGCTTTAGTCATTCAACTTACGCTTATTAATTCGATTACTATTTTAGGGTTAAAGCCTGATTTAATAATGGT
>CAYTVM010000437.1:0-1716 GCA_964441685.1 uncultured Atribacterota bacterium
GTAGGATAAAGCTTTTCTTCATTTAAGGTGCAGTTCGATAGCAGAATATTTAAAAGATTTCTTTTCCCGGCGTTATCCTGCTTAAGATAAGAAGAATAAGCCTTTTGCGAAAGTTCTAAAATTTTAATTCCTTGTTCGAAATAATTGGTATTGGCATCTGTATGTTTTTGAAGATTAATGAGTATATTATTTTGTTCGTCTTTCCATTCATTAGTCTTTTCCTGATAAAATGAAGTTGTGACTACTTCATCTAACTTATCAATATATATTTTATCCAGACGATGTTGTAGTTTATTGTATTGTTCTTGTAAGGATTTTATCTGACTATCATGGTATTCTTTCTCATCTTGGTGGCTCATTAATAGAGCTTCTTTCAGCCAGTTGATAATCTTAGGTTCAATCTTTATCTTTTTTACTAACTCACCCAATTTTTCAGCTAAATATTCTTCTCTTATAAATATTTTCCTACATTTACCCTTATAGTTGGTACAATGGTAGTAAACATATTTATTTTTTTTAATTTCTGCCGTGATGGTACAACCACATTTGGCACAGGTTAAGAGTCCGGAGAAAGCAAAATTATGTTTTTGGATCTTTTCAGACCTAGTCGATTTCGAGAAGGTTTTTTGTACCTGATCAAAAAGTTCTTTACTGATGATGGCCGTGTGTTTGCCTTTATAAATCTTATCGTCCCATTTAAAATCTCCGTAGTAGATAGGGTCTTTCAGTATCTTATAGATAGTGCTTTTGTATAATTTATAACCCTTTCTGCTTCTTAATCCTTCTTCATTAGCAAAGTGATTAATCTTCTCAACGGAGTATTCCCCGGTACTGTAGAGCTTGAATATTTTCTTAATGATCTGGGATTTGGGTGGATCGATTTCGATCGCTTTTATTTTTCTGCCATTTAGTTCTTTTTCTACATTGATATAACCTAAAGGGGCATAGGTAGGATAGTAACCTTCATGGGCTTTCTGCAGTAATCCTTTTTTAACCTCTTCGGATAAGTTATCAATATAATTTTTAGCCATTAAAATTTTAATACCGTGAATAAACTTCTGATGAGATTTCGATTCTTTAGATAAAACTTCATTTTCTTTAACCAGGTGGATAATTAAATTAAGACCTTCAATGGTGAGATAATCTTTGAAATTTCGATACAGCCGGTCAGTCTTTTCACAAAGGATATTCTTGACTTCTTTATTATTTTTTAAAAAATCTATCATACTGTTGAAGTTGGTTCTTCCGGCTTGTTTAGCGGTTTCTATATCAATAAATTCCTTGATTATTTTTAATTTGTTTTTTAAAGCATATTCTTTGATTAGTTTTAATTGAGCAGGGATGGAAAAACCTTCTTCTTGTTCTTTACTGGAAACTCGTGCATATAAAACAGCATTCATATGGTCCGCCTTTTAGAAAATATTAATATGTCAAATATTTTAAAAGTTCTATCCCTGGAAATTGTGATCCTCAAATAATTTTTTGATGTGGTATCTCTGAATTTTGTTGGGCTTGCTTATTCCATTGAACCAGCGGTTCACGGTTGAGAAGTGGACATGGAGCATATCTGCCAGTTGTTTTTGGCTAACTCGATTTTCTAATCGGTAAATTTCTAATTTTTCTATTAATTCATTCATATTTGCATTATATAGCGAAAAAGATTTATTATCAAATTTTTTCATTGATTTTATTTTCCTCCAATATTTTGTATGAAAT
>CAYTVM010000438.1:0-1699 GCA_964441685.1 uncultured Atribacterota bacterium
TTTTGGTAGTATTATTAGTTACCTATGTACCATTTTTTGCTATGTGGTTACCAGGCATTTTATTTAATTAGATTTTTTAAGATTTGAATTTTTATAATCCTGATGACATTCTATAGTATAAAATGACTAAATGTAAATAAATTTAAGGTTTATAGTAACAAAAAAATATTTGTACGGAACGGAGGGTTTTGATGAATAAACGAGATGTCTTGCGATATTTTAAAGAGTATTATAGTGATAAATACATATTCTATCCTTCTTCTATAAAGTTAGAAAAAAATAATTATTTTTTTATGGCGAAAGGTGATAAAGAAAAAAATTTGATAATTTTTGCACCTCCGGATCTTACTAATAAATTTGAAGGGGAGAATTTAGAAGAGAAGGTAGTGGATGAAAATAAATTGACTATAAAGAAATGTTATTTAAACCATCTTAATCTTTCTTTATTAAGAGAAATATTCCCTCATCTCAATCCTTCTTTTTGCGGTATAAGGGCTTCTTTTGGCACCGGAGATCGGTTGGGTATAGCTACTCCGGCCCATCTTCAGGCTTTTCAGGGTAAAGATATTTTTCCGATTTTAGCTCAGCAATCGGTTAGAGAGATGGCCCGAACTGAGAGAAATTGGCAGAAAGTTTTAGATGATGCGATTTGGGGTTGTTTTGAAGCTGGATATGAAGGTCCTTTTGGGGCGGATGCCGATCATGTAAAAAATATTAAAGAGCTGAAAGAAGCGGTAGATTGTGATTTTACAATGTTTACCATAGACCCTTCCGATTTTATTAGTAAGGATATAGAGGAATTAAACGAACAAGAACTGAACCAACTTTATAATAAGATTCCTAAGAATAAAGAAATAGAAAATTTATATTTAAATAAGAAGTTTAAAGTCGGTGAGCAAGATTTAATATTTGATGAGAAATCATTAAGAAAAATTATAATAACTTATTCCGAAGCCTTAGATCATGTGGTGGAATGTTACGAATTTTTAAAAGACTACAAAAAGGAAAAATTTGATTTAGAAATTTCTGTAGACGAGACTCCCACTGTTACTTCTCCCTTGGCTCATTTATTTATTGTTTTGGAACTACAAAGATGGGGAGTAAATTTTCAAAATATCGCACTTCATTTCTTAGGAGACTGGCAAAAGGGAATAGAATATATGGGAAATGTGAAACAGTTTGCCAGGGAATTTTCTTTACACGCAGCTATCGCAAAAAATATTGGAGGATACAAACTTTCTCTTCACACCGGAAGTGATAAATTTTCTGTTTATCCTATTTTTTCTCAGGAGACAGATGGTCTTTGCCATATAAAAACTGCCGGGACCAGCTGGTTAGAGGAAGTAAAAGTGGTTGCCATGAAAGACCCGGCTCTTTATCGAGAGATTCATCGATTTGCTTTGGAGAATTTTGCAAAAGATAGAGCATCTTATAATTTAACTACCGACCTTTCCCGTATACCTGATATAGATACAATTACCGATGATGAATTAATAAATCTTTTTAAACAGAATGACTCTCGACAACTTATCCATATAACCTATGGTTCTATTTTAAGAGCGAAGGATGATAAAGGAAAATATATCTTTAAGGATAAAATTTATCAGATTTTATTCCGCTTTGAAGAAGACCATTATCGGGAACTTTCTAATCATATCAGGAGACATCTGGAACTCTTAGTTAGCATTTAGTATGTAGG
>CAYTVM010000439.1:0-1699 GCA_964441685.1 uncultured Atribacterota bacterium
ACCTTATACTCTACTCCAAATAGCTTAAAAACATTTTTTATTATTTCAGATATTTCATTATTTTGTACATCACTGATTATAACTCTGGACATATTCCCTCTGGTGACTTTATTTTTTAATTTCTATCTTTTCTCCGATCTTTCTTTCTTTCTTTAATTTTAATCTTTTAATATTTTCTTTATGCGTGAAAATACCCAAAATTAAAATTATGGCACTGAATACGATGTATTCATAAGGTTGTTTGAACAAAATTGTAAAAATAAAAATAGAAAATAGAGCGCAAATAGAAGATAAGGAAACATATCTTGTTGATATTAAAATAATCCCCCAAACAAGTACTGCTAAAATAGCTATTATCGGATTAAGAGCAAATATAACTCCAAAGGTGGTCGCTATACCTTTGCCACCTTTAAAACCGAGAAATAGGGACCAATTATGGCCACATATTACTGCCAACCCCGCAATTGTCAATAATAAATTATCAATATTCAAATATTGCATTAAATAGATTGAAAAAATACCTTTACCAACATCACCAATAACTACTAAAAAAGCCAACGAAGGCCCTAATACCCTAAAAACATTAGTTGCTCCGATATTTCCACTACCGTATTCCCTTATATCAACCTTCTTAAACCATTTACTTGCAATATATCCAAAAGGAATAGAGCCTAAAAGATAACAACTTATAATAACTAAAGCAATTTTCATACTTTTTCCTTGTCATCTCCCTTTTTTGATAAATTGATAACTATGGGTGAACCTTCAAAACCAAATGTTTCATAAAATTTATTTTCTAAATATTTATGATAAGAATCATACATTAATTTATGATTATTTACAAATAATAAAAATTTAGGTGGTTTTATCCCTGTTTGAGTAGCATATTTAATTTTTAGCGTATTCCCTCTTACATATTTTGGAGGATTTTTAGAAATAATTTCTCTTAAAAAACTATTTAATACTGAAGTAGGAATTTTTTTACTATATTGAAAGGCAACTTCTTTAATTTTTGAAATAATTTTATCAATATTGTAACCAGTAATAGCTGAAGTCATGATAATGGGAGATTTTTTTAAAAAAGATAATTCATAATTTATTTCATCAATAAATAATTTTTTATCTATATTAGCTTTAATTAAATCAAATTTATTTAATATGATAATACAGGCCTTTCTCTCTATTTGAATATAATTTGCAATTTTTTTGTCTTGTACACTTACTCCCTGTGTAGAATCCAATATTAACAAAACTATATCTGAATTTTGTACCGCTTTAAAGGTTCTTAATGTACTATAGTATTCAATATCTTCTTTCGCTTTCGCTTTATCTCTTAAGCCTGCCGTATCGATAAATAATAATTTTAGTGAATTATGTTTAAAAATTATTTCAATGGCATCTCGGGTAGTACCCGGATATTCACTCACTATGATTCTATCTTCTCCTAAAATATGATTTAACAAACTTGATTTCCCTACATTGGGTTTTCCAATAATTGAAACTTTTATAATGTTTCCTTCTTCTTCCTCCGGTTCCAATTCTATTTTTGTAAAATTAGACACTATTCTATCTAATAAATCATCAATATTTAATCCGTGCTCAGCGGAAATGATATAGGGATCTCCAAACCCTAATTCGTAAAACTCATATAATTTTAATTCACTTCCCCTTACATCTCCTTTATTAGCTACCAAGATAC
>CAYTVM010000440.1:0-1698 GCA_964441685.1 uncultured Atribacterota bacterium
CATCTGGCAACGCAGATAGGCTTCGAAATGGTTTTGTACCATGCTTGTAGTAATAGGTTAGATAATCTATCATAATTGAATCTCCGCCAGCGTTTAAAAGAATTAGTATTTTTCGATTTTCCTACATCTTAATATTAGTACGATAAAAGATTTATAAAACCTTTTTTTTTGAAAAATAGTTTGTAGATAAGATTGCTGTGCTTTCTTCGAAAGTTTGTAATAACAGAGAGGTTAATACCAACAATATTTTACATAAAAATGGAGAAAATGTGTAAAACCTAAGGGAATCACTTTTTTATTTTTATTTATTCATTTGTATAAAATACTTTGTCTATCGTTTTAAAAATTGTTTACTCCACTAATCTTATACAGGATATAATTTTCTCTGCTGATTTTTTCACCGGTTCAGCTAATCCTTCTGTGAATTGAATACTCTTTGGTTGAATACCCAGAAAAAAGACATCCGCACCCGTGTCAGCTTCGATAATAGCGGCAAGTATATTTGGAGAAAGAGAATGTGTACTCAGCGATGTATCAGGGATATTATTTTTTTCAATAAGTCTGATCTCTCCCGGCATACCTCCGAAATTCGCTGCATCGATAATAACGACTTTACAGGGTTTTAATTGGATTGCCCTATCAATGATATTTTCGGGTTTATCTTCTGCATTGATAACCATAACATTTTTCTTACTTTTTTTAATCTGCCGGGCTATAAAGGGACCTACACCGTCATCAGAGCGAAAGCGATTACCGATGGTAATAGCTAACAACAATCCTTTCCTGGAAGGAGTGAATAGCTCTTTTAATTCAACGGTTAACATATTTGACATTCAGGAAATGAGCAGAACAGGATATACATGGGTCGTAAGCCCTAACCAGCATTTCCAGGCTTAAAGTAATATCTTCATCGGATTTGTGCAGGATTTCAGGTACCAATTTTTTCATATCGCGTTCAATATTGTTGACATTCTGACTGGTGGGAATAATACAGTTTGCTTTAATAATGATTCCTTTTTCATCAACTTCATAGCAGTGAAAAAGTATCCCTCTTGGGACTTCAACTGCACCTACACCGGTGCCCGCTTTTACCTTGATGCGGTTCTGTTCGTTTAAACCAACAATGATTTCTTCATCATAATTAATTTCTTTTCTTTTAAAATCTTCCAAAATCCTTATACCGTCCTCCAGGCTATGTACGCATTCAATCAATTGTGCTACTGTATTCAAATAAGGATTGGTAACTTTTGGTTTCATGTTAAGTGTATTTGCCACCTCTTTGGCTTTGGGATGTAATTTTGTAGCGTTAAGATTAAATCGGGCAAGAGCACCTACCGCGTAAGATTCACGATGCCATCTTGCATGTTTTGCCGAAGAATGCGGAACGATAAATTCATTGGTTACCTTTTTATATTCATACTTATTGACACGTTTGCCGTCCGATGAGCCGACATCTCCCTGAAGCATCGGGTATTCTGCATCATCGGATAGCAGGGCAATATACTCTGTCTCTCTTTCAAACACCGGAAATTTTAATCCTGATGCAAGTTCAACTGTTGCATCTATACCCGGTCGCATATCATATAGAATTTTCAACATGGCATCAAGGTCTTTTTCCCGGGGAAGCTTGGTAAATCCGCCAACAATGGCTGAAATAGGATGAATATGACGACCAACAAGAATATCACAAACATCATT
>CAYTVM010000441.1:0-1694 GCA_964441685.1 uncultured Atribacterota bacterium
TCAACCATTGATTGATATTTTGAAGTAGAAAAATGGTTAACAATACAACAGAGAATAGTCTCTATATATGGAGGAAAGATGAATATTAACCATGCTACAAAAACATTAGCTACTTCATTATGTATACTTAGTGGAATAGCAAGTATTATCCATGGCTTTTTTGAGGTGCTACAAGGTAATGTCCCTATAAAAGTAGGAAGAATCTTAGCTATAGGCCCTGCACATCGCCTATGGGAATTTGGAGGAGAGCCTGCATTAACAATTATACCTAATTACCTTATAACAGGTATATTATCAATAGTAATAAGTGTTTCTGTATTTATTTGGGCTATTGCATTTATCGATAAAAGGTACAATCTTACGATCATAATTGTATTAACCATATTAATGTTGCTATTTGGTGGTGGTCTTGCACCTCCAACATTTATGATACTTGCTATTTTTGCAACAATATTTATTAAACGACCGGTACAATTTCGCGCGTCTACTTTTGTGGGTAAACGGTTAAAATCTTTATCCATACTTTGGCCATGGATTCTCTATTTATTATTTGCTTTTGTAATTATAGCAGTAATAGCAGGTGTTAGTGGATATCCGTTTTTATTTATTTTTATACCAGAGAATACAATTAAGATTTTACGAATTTATGGGCAGGTAGTAACTTTTATATTTGGACCTATCACGATATTATCCGCTATTGCATATGATGCAGAAACAGTTGAATAATAGATAACATTTTTGAACTAGTATTTAATGTAATTATAAATAAACATCCTGTTGGACCAGTCTCCACGCATTTAAGTTGTACAAGGTTAGTTATATTGCCTTTTAAAAATCTATTTCAATAGAAAAACCTTATTTGCTGTTGCGTGAAGCAGGTCTATAAAACAGGGTACGGTTCTTTGTTTGACATTATATAAGTTGAGGAAATCCTACATTGATAAATGTGAATTATATGTGTTTAAATGTGCAGTGTATTATGTAGAAAATAATAAGCATGATCTAAATTTATTAGAATAATAGAACTGGGACAAAAATATGGACAGATAATTATTTTTTTGGAAAGTATGTGAATTTGTGAAACCTTCCCACTGGAATTTTACAGGCTGATTAACTAGGTTATGATTGAAATAGATAATTAGAAAGGTATCTAAAAAAGGGAGCCAGATATTTATAGCCATTTATATTTTGCTGAAGGGCTTTTTGTTTTAAAATATTTTACCTAAAAGAAGGATTATTAAAATTTTTGTCGAATATATAAAATAGTGTTTTATGCTCAAATTCGACCGATTTCTTTGTTATTTTTATATAAAATCGAAAAGAGTCCCCTAAAAAATGCAATATTTAAAAAGAAATACTAAATTTATTATTCTTTTCTTTTTGACACTTACAATTAACTATAACTTGACTAATGATAATCATTTTCTTGCTAAAAACGATATTTGCTTTTCTCTTTATTATAATTCCTAATAAATTTATCGATAATACAATTGAATAGGCTAATTATAATTTATACTCACTCATTAATTCTTTTTTTTCTAATTTTTTAAAATAGATTTTAATAATAAGTCTGTAAATCGGTCTAGTACCGAAAAAAATAGTAGCCTTTAATCGAAAATATTTTTAGTAGGAGAAGAATACAATGAAAAATATCAAATTACTATTCTTTATTATTTGTTTAATATTTTTTCTAG
>CAYTVM010000442.1:0-1691 GCA_964441685.1 uncultured Atribacterota bacterium
GTCTAAAATATGGTGATGATATCTTGTATACCAAAGCAATCTGTTGGGAAAAGTTGGAAAATATAGAGAAAGCCATTTCTGATTATCAGAATCTGATTTTAAAATTTCCCCAAAGCCCATATATGGAAAATGCTAAAAAAAGATTGGAAGTTTTGCAGAAGGAATAATAAGTTGCAAGTGACGAGTTGCGAGTTTCAAGTTTGAAAAAATAAGTAGGGAGTATAGGATTGGTTAACTGGTTAACCGGGTAACTAGATTACTAAATTGACCGACAGACTAAATCAATTGGTGAATTAACTATCAATTTAATGACTAAAATTATAAAAGAAGAGGGGGCAAATATTTTATGTTGGAAATTTTTGAAAAAGGTGGGTTCTTAATGTATCCCATTTTTCTATGTTCGTTAGTTGCAGTGACTATTTTTTTTGAGAGGATGTTCTATCTAAAGAGTATTAAAACTAAAAGTAAAAGATTTGTTTTACGAATTAATAATTTAGTGAAAAAGGGAAGCATTGAAATGGCTATTTCTGCTTGTCGTAAAAGCCCTACTCCCATTTCAAAGATTATGTTGGCTGGTTTAATGAAATTTGGCCGAGGACGGGATGAGATGAAAGAAGCGATTGAAGATAATGCCAACCAGGAAATTCCTGTATTAGAGAGAAACTTATCTACGCTTTCCACCGTCGGTAATATTTGTCCATTATTAGGGCTTTTAGGAACAGTGTTTGGTATGATTAAGGCCTTCAATGTAATAGCAGTTATGGGAGTAGGCAAACCGGAAGCACTGGCGGGAGGAATTTCTCAGGCACTGCTTACTACTGCCTTTGGATTGTCGATCGCTATACCGACTATCGTGGTTTATAATTATTTATCTCATCGAGTAGATAAATTGGTAAGAGATATGGAAATAAATTGTGTAGAACTTATAGACCTTCTAACTTATCAGGAAACGAATAATGGTGGAATTGTTCGGGGCGATCTGAGTCAGGGTGGTGAAGTAGGATATGAAGTTTCCTCATCGGAATAAAAGAAGTGCCACTTTTGACCTGACCTCTTTAATTGATGTAGTTTTTCTTTTATTGATATTTTTTATGTTAACGACTACTTTTGTAAATTTAGAAAATAGAGTGGAAGTTAATTTACCCAGCGGGGACTTTGCTGCTGCTAGTTCATCAGAAAATATTATTGTGACTATTACCGAAAATAATACTATTTATTTTAATGGACAACTCATAGATCCTTTAAAACTTACCGAAAGCGTGGCTGCAAAAATAAAGGAAGAACCTGAAAAAATAGTAATTTTAGAAGCAGATACAAATGTTCTTCACGGTAAGGTAATTAGAATAATGGATTTACTCAAAAAGGGAGGAGCGGAAAAAATTGCCATTGCTACTCAGCCCGCTGAGAACAAATAAGAAAAAAATATCGAGTATATAGTGAAGAATAGCGTAGGGCGTGTAGCGTTTAGCGGATAGAAAAACAGTTACAAGTAATCTGTAATGAGTAACAGGTTACAAGTTTAAAAAAAGAAGCGATAGCTTATTAGAAAACGTATTGACCAGAAGACCGGCGGACTGGTAGTCTAGTAGACTAGTTTAATTAGTCAATTGGCAAATCGGTAAATTAGATAATCAATAATGAGGTGTAAATAATTCGTGCCTATAGATAAATATAGAACAAAACGTTTAAAA
>CAYTVM010000443.1:0-1691 GCA_964441685.1 uncultured Atribacterota bacterium
ATGATTTACCGGTGAGTGTCTTTTCTCCTGATGGCACTTTTCCCAGTGGTACTACGCAATGGGAAAAAAGAAATATTGCTCAAGAAATTCCTGCCTGGGATCCAGATACCTGTATCCAGTGTGGAAAATGCGTGATGGTATGCCCTCATGCGGTGATTAGAGCTAAAGTTTATGATCCAAAATTACTTTCTTCTGCACCAGATAATTTTAAATCTGTAGAAGCAAAAAATTCTCAATTTAAAGGGATGAAATTTACTATTCAGATTTCTCCTGAAGATTGTACTGGTTGTAGCCTTTGTATAGTGAATTGCCCGGCAAAAAATAAAACTAATCCTGAAAAGAAAGCATTAAACATGGTTTTACAACCTCCTATCAGAGAAGAGGAATCTAAAAATTGGGAATTTTTCTTAGGGATTCCTGAAGTTGACCGAAAAGAACTAAAACTTAGTGCAGTAAGAAATGTTCAGTTCTTACAGCCGCTTTTCGAGTTCTCTGGTGCTTGTGCTGGCTGTGGAGAAACTCCATACGTAAAACTTTTAAGTCAGTTATTTGGAGATAGAGCAGTCATAGCTAATGCTACCGGATGTTCTTCTATTTATGGAGGCAATTTACCTACTACTCCGTGGGCATTTAATAAAGAAGGCAGGGGTCCAGCCTGGTCTAATTCTCTTTTCGAAGATAATGCTGAATTTGGATTAGGCATGAGATTAGCCATAGATAAACAGCTTGAATATGCTTTTGAACTGCTGGATAAGCTTTCTTCTAAGATAGGTAAGGATTTAGTTAGTGAAATTAAAAGAGCCGATCAATCTACCGAAGAAGGATTGTTTAAACAAAGGGAAAGAATAAAAATATTAGAACAAAAATTGAAAAAAATAGGTAGTACAGATGCAAAAGATTTATTGAGCGTAATTGATGTTCTTGCCAAAAAGAGTGTATGGATTTTGGGAGGAGATGGATGGGCTTATGATATCGGTTATGGAGGATTGGATCATGTTATTGCCCAAAGACGTAATGTTAATATTTTAGTATTAGATTCGGAAACCTATTCTAATACTGGTGGACAGATGTCTAAAGCTACTCCTCTTGGAGCAATTGCCAAGTTTGCTGCCGGAGGTAAGAGGACTTTTAAGAAAGATCTGGCAATGATGGCAATTTCCTATGGAGATGTATATGTGGCTCGAGTGGCAATGGGAGCCAATGATACACAAGTGATTAAAGCTTTCCAGGAAGCAGAGGCTTTTAATGGCCCTTCTCTGATTATAGCCTATTCTCATTGTATTAGCCATGGATATAATTTGATTCACGGTTTAGAGCAACAGGCATTAGCAGTTAAGTCGGGATATTGGCCCTTAATAAGATTTAATCCTGACCTTGCGAAAGAAGGGAAAAATCCTCTTCAACTGGATTCCAAAGCTCCGAGCATTCCTTTAGAAGAATATATCTATAATGAAAATAGATACAAAATGCTTACCCGAACTATGCCGGAGGAAGCTAAAAAGTTATTAAAGGAGGCTCAAGAAGGGGTTATAAAACGTTGGAAGATGTATGAACATTTAGCCTCACCTTTTGAAAAAAATAATAAATAAATTCTAATAGATAATCTTTTAATATAAGACAGTAGAGATTAAACAAAAAAAAAGATACCGCAAACATTTTTAGCTTTGCGGTATCTTTAATTTAATCTTGTT
>CAYTVM010000444.1:0-1690 GCA_964441685.1 uncultured Atribacterota bacterium
CGAGGAGGTGAGTTTCAAGTGACTATTGTATCAAAAATAATAGGCAGTAAGACAGTCTGACGTTTCGTTCGTCTTATTTGTTTAAATTTTTCATAACAAACTTTCTCATTTTAATCTTATTTCACTACAAGTACACTACAATTATTCACTTCTTGAATTATAGCATTACTCACGCTTCCAAGAAATAATTTTTTCAAACCACCTAAGCCTCTGCTGCCAATAACAATCATGTCGAATCCTTCCTCTTGGGCTACACTTATGATAGTATTTGCAGGGTGTCCTTTCTTTAAAATTGTACGTGCCTTTATCTTTTTCCCTTCAATAAATTTTAAGGCTTCTGACAGAATCTTTTCCCCTTTCTTTTTATATTCTTCCATCATCAATCTATTAATTTCCGTTTGTTCGATATTGCCTTCAACTGATATAGGAAAAGAGTCAAATTTTTCATACACATGAATGATGACTACTTCATTAACATTACATCCTTTGACAATTACAGAAACTTCTTCCAAGGCTTTTTGACTATACTTTGACCCATCCGTACATACTAAAATTTTCATATAAATCCTCCTTTATTTTATAGTCTTTTTGAGTAATCAGAGTGCATTTTATTTTAACATAAATCGGTCAATTCTTACAATTTTCTCTGGATGTTCATTATAAGAAATCCCTTTTTAAATGGTTTAAAAGATTTTGCAAGGTCTTTAAAAATATTATTAAATTTGTTATATAAAAAAGAAGGATTTCTGAAATTTCTGTAGTATATGCGTAGAGTGAAAGAGTGTAAAAGAACAGAGGACGAGTCTCCATTCCTATTTCACCACCCCCTAAAACCTTTTATTTAAAAGTTTTTCTCGCAATATTTTCCTATTTTTTACCTTTCTTTTAAATTAATTATTGAAATTTAATCGAAAAATTAAAAAAACAAAAGACTTGACTTACCTACTAGCTTAATAGGAGTTTACCCACATCATGACTTCTGTCCACCTAAGTTCTTCAGGTAATCAACCAAGGATTAAACCGGTTTTTAGAAAAGGGAAGATGTGTTGGTAGAAAATGTAAAATGAAAACTATTTTGTGTTTTTATTTGCTAATTATTTATGTTAATATAAATAAAAGTCTCGCATTAACGATAGGAGGTTTCTTACTGGTTGAATAATTCGGCCATTTTTCTAATTTTTTATTAGAATTTTGCTACCATAGAATATAAATAAAATAGCACAAGAGGAGGTTTATAATGCAATATCTAAGTACGGTTTTCTGGCTTTTTTTTGTTTTTTCTTTATTGACTCCCTGGTTAAAGCAAAAAAATTTGGAAACATCCCGGATTTCTTTAATTAACCGGATTGAAAAAGATAGAAAATCAAGAGTCATTGCCTTAATTCATCGTCAAGAAACAATGAGCATTTTAGGCATACCTTTAGTAAGGTATATCAATATTGAAGATTCCGAAGCAGTGTTGCGGGCGATAAGGTTGACTGATCCGGATTTACCGATTGATATTATTTTGCATACACCGGGAGGATTAGTTTTAGCCGCTGAACAGATTTCCTTGGCCCTTTTAAGACGCAAAGCTAAAGTAACTGTTTTTATCCCCCATTATGCCATGAGCGGGGGCACCATGATTTCTCTGGCAGCAGATCAAATTATTATGGATGAAAATGCTGTTTTAGGGCCGGTAGACCCCCAA
>CAYTVM010000445.1:0-1690 GCA_964441685.1 uncultured Atribacterota bacterium
TCTGACAAGTTTGTCGGGAATACACCCGCCCAATTTTTACACGAGGACCGTTGTGGCCAATTGACCAAATACTCAGCATTTAGATAAATTTTAACATATTAGATTGGATTTTGTTCCATTATTCGTTAACTTTGTCATATGGATCAAAAACGACAATTAATATATTTCAAAGATTATTATTGGAATTTCTTTAATACACAAAGCGAAAAGACTAAAGACAAAATTGATTATGTTCTTTTTCTTATAACAGTTGCAGAAAGGATACCAAAAAAGTTCTTTGAGACAATGACTGGATATGATGGACTATTTGCGATACGGATTGAGTTTGAAAGTAATATTTTCAGGGTTTTTTGCTGTTTTGATAAAGGAAATTTAGTTGTATTATTTAACGGATTTCAAAAGAAAACACAAAAGACTCCAAAAAAAGAGATTGATAAAGCGATGCAGATAATGCATGAGTATTTTGAGTATAAAAAGAAAGGAGATAAAAAATGAAAAATATAACAACATTTGATGAGCATCTTGACCAGAGATATGGAACGGTTGGGACTGAAAAGAGAACTGAGTTTGAAATAAAAGCGAAAACATTTGCAATTGGAGAGATTCTTAGAGATGCAAGAAAAGAATCACATATGACACAAGAGGAGCTTGCTCGAAAAACAGGAACACGTAAAAGCTTTATTTCTCGGATTGAGAATGGACATAGCGATATTCAATTATCTACTTTATATAGGTTAGTTGAAATAGGATTTGGTAAAAGGGTAAACTTGACAATTAGTTGAATATTATTAGTATCAACTGGCCACAACATCGTGTAAAAACAAGGCGGGGCGCAGTATCTGTATGACAAGTCAACAAAAATATAAACCAACTACGGTCTGACAAGTTTGTTGGGTTCACACCCGCCCAATTTTTACACGAGGACCGTTGTAGCCAATATTTATTGGCTGTCAACTAATCCGATAAATAATTTGATTTTAGAAAATATATAAAATACAAAAAGAATGAAAATATACTCTTTATTTATAATTAGTCTTTCAATTATTATTTGTAGTTGCAATAAAGATAATGATGATACTTTGGATAGTAATCTTTTGATACCTCAAAAAGCAAATGTTGATTTAAATAACGATTCTATCGATGACTTTATAGTTCATTTTGTTTGGGGACCTTGGGAAGGAGTAAATAATTCTGGATACTATTTAACAGGTGATATTGAACCGCAAAATGATAATTTATTATTATCAAAGCAAAATAAAAATGCATTTTTTATTCAGCAAAATGACACTATAAAAGTAGAATTAAGTGACTCTTTATCATGGAAAAATACTAGCATTCACTTTGTGACAATGTCAAATGATTTATTAAAAGAAAATTACTCATGGCCTACTGAATGGATTATTCAAAACCATAATTCTTTTGAGTCTTATTTTATTGGAATAAAATTAATAGAAAACAACAGCTCGTTGATAGGTTGGATGAAGATTGAGATTAGTTCATCAACAGGAGAAATAAAAATATCAGATAAACAGATTACATCTGATGAATATATTGTGATTAATAAATAAATACTGGCTACAACATCGTGTAAAAACAAGGCGGGGCGCGGTATCTGTATGACAAGTAAACCAAAAAATATAAACCAACTACGGTCTGACAAGTTAGTCGGGAAAACACCCGCCCAATTTTT
>CAYTVM010000446.1:0-1689 GCA_964441685.1 uncultured Atribacterota bacterium
TTCTGAAATATGAAGTAACCCTTCCACTCCACCTATATCAACAAACGCCCCAAATTTAGTAATATTAGTAATAATCCCATCTTTCTCTTGTCCAACTATTAAATCAGCCAAGGTTTTTTTATGCATCACTTTACGTTCCTTCTCGACAATCATGCGATGAGAGAGAATAACTTTGTTATCGTTTTTTTCCAGCTTAATGATGACGAAATCCAATTTTTTCCCGATATATTTATCTAAATCTTCATCTTTTATAAAATTACTTTCTATCTGAGATTTAGGAACAAATCCTTTTATACCTATATTGACAATTAGACCAGCTGGGTTTTTTTCTATTACTTCTGCGTTAATTTTTTCTTTTTTTCTGAATATTTCGTTGAGTTTTTCCCATAATTGCAAGTATTTTGCTTTCTCTCTTGATAAAATAATATTCCCATTCTTTTCATCAACATTATCAATATATAAATAAACTTCATCACCAATCTCTAAGGTGTGAGTTACATTTTCTTCTTCTTTGGAAAAAAGGGATTTTTCAATCTTGGGAAGATACCCCTCCATTTTATATTTTACATCTACCAGATATCCGTCTTCATCGATTTTCATTATCTGGCCTTTAATGATATCTCCTCTTTTTATTTTTTTAAATTTTTCTAAAGATTGGTTAATCATTTCATTCATTTCATCTTTAGATTTTATTTCTGTCTTTTCTGCTTCGTTTTTTTGGTTGAACTCCATAATCTTTCATCCTTCCTTTTATCGTATATCATCGTGCGTATTCCGTTTCTAGTATCTAATATCTCGTATCTAATATCTCGCCAGATAAATAATCTGTCTAAAATTTTAAAGGTTTCTAATTTTATCATTTATCTTTCTCTTAAACGAGATACGATTCACGAGATACGAGATGCGAATGTTATTATTCTCTTCTCGGTAATTATTTTATGTACCGGGATATCATTTTTATCAACAGGTATTTTTTCAATTATTTGCATTTCAAAAGCTAAAGCAATAATCTTAGTAGAGATACTAATTTTTCTTAAAAAATTATCGTAGTATCCAAATCCTCTGCCTATTCTGTTTCCACTTAAATCAAAGGAAACTCCGGGCACAACTATTAAATCTATATTTTCCAAGGGGAAATATTTATAATATTCCTTCTTCGGTTCCAAAATCCCCTTTTTACCTATTTCTAATTCATTATTAAAATCTAATATTTTTGAAGGAGCTAAACTATTGCATTCTGTCAGGATAACAGGAACAAAAATATTTTTACCCACTCTAATAGATGCTTTTATCATTTCTTCAGTTTGTACTTCACTTCTGGTAGCAACATAAAACATAATATTTTGGGAGTTTTTATACTCTACAGTCTCAGTAAAATGTAAGAATATTTGCCGACTTTTATCTTCTATATCTTTAGAAGGCAGTGAAAGTCTTTTTTTTAATATTTTTCTCCGTATGTCTTCTTTATTCATAATTTTTATTATAATATAGTTATTTACTATTTTTGTCAAAATAATATCGCGTATATCGTATATCGTATATCGTATTTAGTATTTAGTACCATCTGAAGAAAATCAGTTTTGGAAATAAAAATATGCAAATAACTCAAAAAGGAAAGAAAAAACGTAATTTTTTTTTAAATTATAAAACCCTGCCATGTCGTGTGCGTTAGGTTTTGTACCTGTTCTC
>CAYTVM010000447.1:0-1688 GCA_964441685.1 uncultured Atribacterota bacterium
GCCTTTATTGTAACCTTGGGAGGAATGCTTATTCTTCGAGGAGGAATCCTTGGTGCTACTCAAGGGAAAACAATCGTTCCTATTGAAGATTCTCTAAGGTTAATGGCCCAGGGATATCTATCTAAATATCCAGGTATACTTGTAGCAATTATTGCTATAATAATTATTTTTCTGGTTACTTTGCATAGTAGAACTAAAAAGAAACAATACGGCCTTAAAACGAGATCTCTTGGTTACGATTTAGTGGTAGCATCGGTGTTTTCCGCCCTTGTTTTAGCCTTCACTTTTATGATGAATAGCTATAGGGGAATACAGATCCCGGTATTAATTATGGCAATAATAGCCATATTGGTTACCTACCTGATGAATAACACTCGGTTTGGCAGGCACATATATGCTGTGGGAGGAAATAAGGAGGCAACGAAGCTTTCGGGTATAAATGTACAATCTGTTGTTTTAAAAACTTATGCACTGATGGGTCTTCTATGTGGCGTTAGTGGAATTATTCTTACCGGTTATGTTGCCGCAGGAACCACCAGTGGTGGCATGAATTATGAACTTTCAGCTATAGGCGGTTGTGTTATGGGTGGCACAAGTTTAATGGGAGGCATTGGAACAGTCTTTGGAGCCCTAATGGGTACCCTAATCATGACAAGTCTCGAAAATGGAATGAGCGTTATGAATATGAGTGTTTTCTGGCAGTATATCGTTAAAGGCCTAATCTTAATTTTGGCAGTGTATGCAGATGTATCATCAAGAAAAAATAAATCTTTATAAGAGCATGTAGTGTATTGATATATTAATTAATAATAGAAAAAGAGGGGACATATTTTACACAATGAATAAAAGTAAAGCTATTTTCGGAAACTCAATCCTAATCAGAAAATGGAATTTAAGTAGTATTTTTAAAGCAATTCACAAGCAAGGTTCCGTTTCTCGAATAGAACTTGCAGAAATTACAGGATGTAGTATTGGTACCGTATCTAATCACGTTAGAACTCTGATTAAAAAAGGATTTGTGATTGAATCCAAAAAAGGCATTTCTTCTGGCGGTAGAAAGCCGGTACAATTAATGATTAATCCCAATAAAGCTTATATTTTTAGTATTGAGATCGAGGTAAATCAGATAAAGATAGTCATATTTGATTTAGAAATAAAAGTAGTAATGAAGAGCGTCCTTCCTATATTATACAAAGATGATTATATCAAGACTTTTAAACAGGTATTTTTTGAAATGGACAAGATGATAGAAGAAAAGAATTTGAAATTGGATAACTTCCTGGGAATTGGGGTGGCGGTACCTGGCTTGATTGACAAAGTGAAGGGTATCTTAGACTTTGCGCCTAATTTAGGATGGAAAGATGTTCATATTTCAAAGATTTTTAAAGATAAATACGGTCTTCCCATCATCTTAAACAATGAAGCAAAAGCAGCAGCTATTGGTGAAAGGGGATCTGTTTATCCTAAAATGAATAATATGGTATTTGTCTCTATTAACGAAGGAATAGGTTGCGGGATTTTTATAAATGGTAAATTATACAGAGGAGCAAGCGGAAACGCAGGGGAATTTGGGCATATTATTATTAATACCAATGGCCCTATATGTCATTGTGGCAATAGGGGATGTTGGGAGATATTTGCTTCGGAAAGCTATATTGTTAATAGGTATTTAGAATTATCTAATAGCA
>CAYTVM010000448.1:0-1687 GCA_964441685.1 uncultured Atribacterota bacterium
CTAAAATTGATTCTTTTAGGGAATAATATAAATAGGGATAATTATATTTAAAAATAGAATAAGCATTTCGAAAGTTGATAAAGGCAAACTATCCGAAAGGATAGGACGCAAAGTTACGGGTCTAAAGCACACTAAGTGCTATGACTGCCAGACTGCCGGCTTTTTTTATTTTTCCTCCGAAGCTCTGGTTATAAAAGTCGGTAAAAAGGAGTTGAGATGGAAATATCAGATCATACCACATATGTAACTTCCATCCGTTTTATAAATTTGAAATTTTAGGAGGATTAAAAAATAAAGAAATTAGTATATATTTTAATTGCCTTGATGGTCATAACTGTGTTTATGGTTGGATGTACACCTGTAGCACCTGAAACTGATTTATCCGGAAAAGATCCCCGTGGCCAAGCGGAGAATTCCAACATTGCCCATCTTTATCTGTATGAGAAAGATTTAGGTTGGGGAATTTTAGAAGATGGTGCCTGGGGAAAGATGAAGTATAATCTATCCGGGGAAATGTTCGAATTCGTCTTCAATGGTCACGGTTTGGAAGCGGGTTCTGATTATACACTCATTAACTATCCTGACCCGTGGCACGGTAATGGTTTGATTTGCCTGGGAAGTGGAACTGCCAATAAAGGAGGAGAAGTCCATATTGCTGACTCATGTGATATTGATTTTCTTCCTATCGCAATTGATGATAATTTCTTGGATGGTGTAAAAATATGGCTGGTCCTATCTAATGATGTAGATCGTGATGCACAAAAAATGGTAGGCTGGAAACCAGAAGAGTACCTTTTTGAACATAATTTGATTCAATTTAACCAGGATTTGTTGAGTGAACAGTTGATTAGTGATGAATTTACATTTACTGCTAATATTAATCCAGATCCGAGTGTAACAGATAATGAAGATTATTTTAACGTTAATACCAATACCTTAACGACAGATGGCTCTGCAGCTACTAATGATTACTTGCATATCTTAGATGGACCCGAACTTAAGGATAATTTGTATGAATTATATTTGACCGATTATAGTGGGGATGTACCTAATTTACTCACTTATTATAATCATAGATTTGGTGGTTCTGATATCTGGTTTAACTATCTTGTGGATGTAGCTAATAGCGACAAACCCTTTGCTTATATCCAGGGCGGGACTGGCACTCTATTATTATTGGATGCAGCTCAACATGATTTAATTCCCTTAGATGTGGCCATGACCATACCGGGAGACTATCCGGAAGGCACATATACAGTTGCCGGTAAAGTGGAGACATCCGCCGGCTGGAAAGCAGTGACTTTTGATTTTACCATAGAATAGCAAGAATAACTTTAAGTCTAAATCAAATAGATACTCTTTAATTTGTTTGAAAAGCAAATTTTAAAATTTCCTTTAGACTTATGGATAAATCAAAGGAAATAATGAATGCATATTAGAAAAAGCCAGACTTAGTTTTAATTGCTATGGAATTTTTCCAATGTAATTACATTTTCAAGTCTGGCTTTATTTTTTACAATAATTTTGATTCGGGAATATAGTATCAAATAATCATAATTTTACCACAATATTGATACTGCATCTAAAAAATTATAAATAATATATTTTAAAAAAAGGATTTCTCAGAATTTTGTTGAATATAAAAAATATAGTAATAAAAATTTTGGTTAAGATTTTGATTTTAGTT
>CAYTVM010000449.1:0-1682 GCA_964441685.1 uncultured Atribacterota bacterium
AAACCACGATGAGGATCCCAGAGAAAAGGGCTACATAGGGCCTGACGGAGAACATACTAACGAAACAGGCCAGAAGGTCATTGCCGACCTAATGCGGGAACTTGGCTATAAACCCGTTACCCCTGAGTAAAAAGAATAAAAGTAATAAATGGAATAAAGGTCTCAACATTTGACATAACTTCTTTTTGAAATTAAATTGAGATCTCTATTATTGTCAAAAAGAAGGATTTTTAAAATAAGTGGAATGTGACAAGGGACGTTGTACGTGCTCAATAATTGGGTAACCTTTTCTAACGTTTTGTAAGGGGTTTAATAATCAATAATGATATCAAGTATTAATTACTTTTTCTGACTTATAATAAACCTTTTCAGTTTCATCAGTTATGCAAAAGTTGCGAAAGTCGTCTACCCGCCTCCACCATAGTAGACGCGAAAGCCCTTTAACTAAAAGATTGAAGGACTTTTATTTATGAATATTTTATAAATCTAATCTTTAAATATTGCTCTAATATTGAAGAATTAACTGATTTAATCTAACATTTTCAGTTATAATATTTCCCTTAAAAGTTCTAAGTGTTTCCAATAGGGGGAGCTTGTCAATTTCCAGCCCTTTAGCACTTCTGCTGAAGGGCTTTTTCTTTTTTTTGAATTATTTTTAAGAAAAAGAAGGCTTTTCAAAATATTTAATAGCATTAGAATATAAATAGTGATAAAAATTAAAATTTTAAAAAAAGATAGTGACTAGAAAAACAGAGTGAATAATTTTTCTATTTTCAAACAAACAGAGAGAAAAACCCACTAGATTCGACTGTATAGATATGGTATAACAATTAGACCCAAAAAATGGGATATTGGATTTGTGGCCAAAACAAATTTTACCGATGTTTTATTACAAAAATCAAAAATTAAGATATGGCTAAATCTTAAAAAAGATACAATAGACGATCCGAAAAAAGTAGCAAGGGATATCTCGAACGTGGGGCACTGGGGGAATAGGACTACGAAATTAATATTTCTAACGATAAAAATCTAGAATATATTATCTCATTGGTTAAACAAGCATATTTGAAAAATAGTTAGGCAACTGCATAGTAAACTATTCGCTTTTTTGTAAAAGTATACTGACTCCATAACCTGATAGCTTCAATTTTTTATAAGAGATCTGATAGATAGATTTCAATATTTTTCCAAATACATAGAATATAATAATATTCGATTATTATACTTTTATAATATTTTAAGAAATTATTGTATATAAAATGTGAAAATATATAAACCTCTATATTATTAATATTGTATATAGTAGTTACTATAAAACTAGGGAGAATGGTTGGTGATTCGAAGTTAGTGTAAACTTTAGTGGGGTAGTTAGAAGAAAAAATATTATATATTATTAATACTATCTTTGGTTAGTAGTAAGGCAAGTAACCAGAGAAGAATTGTAAAAATATAATAAAAAGGTGTAGACTTACCTATATATATAAACAAAAACCCTTTACAAAAGGGAGGTAAGCTACACCCATGGATACTATAACAATAACTTTCCCCGAGGTCAAGGTTAAAATACCTATTAAAGGTCTAACCTTTGATATCTTGGAGGATATGCTCTTTGAAATATTACAGAATATGGTCTTCCCCCGATAATTCGGACACTTAGTTAAGACACTTTGGTCATTTTTTCA
>CAYTVM010000450.1:0-1682 GCA_964441685.1 uncultured Atribacterota bacterium
ATACCCTATACCGTTTACATTTAATATCAGATAATTTACTCCAACTGTATCAACTGTTCCTTCTAAAAAAGATATCAAATTGAAACCTCCTGTAATAATAGTTAACTGGTTCATTAGTTGTCCGGTTGGACAGTTTATTGGTTATTAATTAGTCACATATGAGAGCCAAAACTATTTTATCCTTTTTGTTTCTTCTTCTCTTTCTCTCTTCCCATCACGACACGCCGTGATGTTACACGCTATCCGCTGTACGCTCCACGCTATTCTTAACGAGATACAAGTCGATATTCAATGCTTAGTATGCGCATGACAAATTGCCACTGCTAAAGCATCTGCAGCATGATCAGGTCGGGGTATTTCAGATAAATTGAGTAGGATTTTAACCATCGATTGAATTTGATGTTTTTCTGCTCTCCCATTTCCTACGGTAGCTTGTTTGACCTGTAATGGAGTATATTCGTAAAGCTCTAGTCCCATTAAAGCAACAGTTATGGCTACCATACCATGAACCTTGCTGACTATAAGTGCACTTCTAACATTTTTATTAAAAAATATTTCTTCAATGGCAACTTCATGAGGATGATGTTTTTCTATAAGTTCTTTTATTTTATAATATATTTGTTTTATTCTTGTACTAAAAGTATCCTTCTTGTAAGTTAAAATACATCCGTAATCAATTAATTCCATTTTCTTTTTTTCATATCGAATTAAACCATAACCAGTATTGCTAAGTCCGGGATCAATACCTAAAATAATCACAACTAATCCTTATTAGCTGATATTTCTTCCATAATTTCATCAGCAATATTAAAATTAGCATAAACTTTCTGCACATCATCTTGCTCTTCTAACTGTTCCATTAAATTTAGCATTTGCCTTGCTTTTTTACCTTCTAAATCTACAGTAGTTTTTGGAATTAAAGTAATTTCACTAAGTAAACAATCAATATTATGTTCCTTTATTAAATCACTGAATTTTTTATAATCTTCAGGCGGAGTAACAACTTCAACATTTTCATTATCGCTTTTTACGTCTTCGGCTTCTGCTTCAAGTGCTAAATCTACAATAATGTCTTCGTTGACTTTAGTTTTCTCGAAGATAAAATAACCTCTTTTGTCAAACATCCAAGCAACACAACCATTTTCACCTAAGTTACCCGCATTTCTGGAAAAAATCTTTCTAATCTCCGGGATAGTTCTGTTTTTATTGTCAGTTAAAGCTTCTATTAAAACTGCAACTCCTCCTGGTCCATAGCCTTCATAAGTAGCTTCTTCATAAGAAACTCCATCTGATTCACCGCTTCCTCGTTTAATAGCTTTTTCAATATTTTCGTTAGGCATATTGCTCTCTTTTGCCAATTGAATCGCAGCTTTTAATTTTACATTAGTCTCAGGGTCCCCTCCTCCTGAGCGAGCAGCAACAGTTATCACTCGAATTATCTTGGTAAATATTTGTCCCCTCTGTGCATCCGCTTTACCCTTTTTCCTTTTAATGGTACTCCACTTTGAATGTCCAGACATATTTTATTTCTCCTTGAATATAAAATTATTAAATCTTTAGCTATGATTAATTTTTTATAATTTTAGCATATTAAAAGGGTAGTTTCAATAAATAAGTCATTAGTTGTTAGTTGACAACTAGCAGTGCATGTCTTACACTTTTTTAATGCTTTAAAGTTAGCA
>CAYTVM010000451.1:0-1680 GCA_964441685.1 uncultured Atribacterota bacterium
TTTTGAATTTTAAATCATTAAAAAACAGTCCGGTTTTGATTTTTAAATGACATTACTCCGAATAAGCTTGACAAAACATAAACAAAAGTGTATTTTATAATAGTTTTATTATATAATTGTTATAAACTATAACCATAAATTTAAAAAGGAGCGGGAACATGAGTCAAAAAGTTGACCGAAATCAAACCATTGAATATCTTCTAAGTTATATGCCGCTATTCCATAAAAAAATTTTTCGGCAGGCTTATTTTAACAAACCGCCAAGACAGCATTTACAGCTGCTATTGCATATCAAGAAAGATAGTGGTAAACCCATGCACTATTATGGTCAAAAATTGTTAATTTCAAAGCCAAATATGACTACTTTAGCCGATAAATTAATTAAAGAAGGTTTATTGAAAAGACAAACAGATGAAAAAGACCGACGGATCATCAATTTGATGATAACCCCAAAAGGAGAAAAATTTCTTGAATTTCACAAGAGTCATTTGAAAAAACTAATCATAAAGCGATTGGAAGTACTTGAAGATAAAGATATGCAAAAATTAAATGACAGCTTTGAAAAGATACAGATAATTTTTAGTAAATTAGATGATTAGACGGTAGAAGAAATTTCATCTATAGGAGCAGATTTGTAATGATTAAATTGTTAAAAAACTTGAAACCCTATTGGTTATCCATATTAGGGGTTATGGTTTTTGTTTTTTTACAATCACTTTCGGAATTATATTTGCCTACACTTATGTCAGATATTGTGGATACAGGGGTGGTCAATGGAGATATTCATTATATTATAAGAATTGGAGGATGGATGATTCTGATTGCTGTCATTGCCATGATTAGTTCTGTTTTAGGAAGCTACCTGGCAGCGAAAACAGCAACCGGATTCGCAAGAGATCTTCGAACAAAAGTGTTTACCAAAGTAGAAAGTTTTTCTTTGGAAGAATTTGATGAAAAGGGGACAGCCTCCCTTATCATTAGAACAACCAACGATATCACCCAAATTCAGCAATTGACAATAACCATGCTCAGAATGTTCTTAAGAGCACCCTTGCTTTTTATCGGTGGTATTATTATGGCCGTTTTAAAAGATGCTAAATTATCATTGATTCTGGTGGTTATTTTACCGATTTTAATCATGATCATTCTTTTAGTTGCAAATAGAAGTATGTCACTTTTTAAATCAATGCAAATTAAATTAGATAAGCTTAATTTAGTTCTTCGAGAATATTTAACCGGTATACGGGTTATTCGAGCATTTAACCGGGAAGTTTCTGAAAAGAAAAGATTCCATAATGCCAATCTTGATTTAACAGAAACAGCAAAAAAAGTCAACATACTGATGGCTATTTTAATACCTTTAATGATGTTAATTCTTAATTTGGCAATTGTAGCTATTATTTGGTTTGGAAGTATACGAATCAATAATGGTGGCATGCAAGTCGGAGATTTGATGGCCTTTATTCAATATGCATCACAGATTATGTTCTCTTTAATTATGGTTTCAATGATGTTTATTTTGCTTCCTAGGGCATCGGTGTCTGCTATTCGAATTAATGAAGTTTTAGATGTCAAGCCCAAAATAAAGGATCCAATGATACCCAAAGAGAGCAAATTAAAAATTAAAAGTGGCATAAAATCAGAAGGGATTATGTCAGAAAAAGACAAAAGAGGTTATCT
>CAYTVM010000452.1:0-1666 GCA_964441685.1 uncultured Atribacterota bacterium
ACTGCTTCTAAATCGATTGAGGAAATTAGGATAGCAGAAGTAAATAAGCTTGATATCAAAGTAGAGAAAGATGCCAGACTAACTTTTAGGGCAAAATTAGATATTTCATTTAAATATAAAAAGTAGGAATCATTAGGGGAAGGGAAGGAAGAGGTCTATAATTAAAAAAACTATTTTATCATTATAGACCTCTTTATTATAAAAGATATTTGATTATATCGAGAATGAATAAAAAAAATGTAAAGAATTTATAAAAGCGCATGATAATCCAAATGAAAGAGAAGGGATCAGGGAAAAGATCAAATCAAACCGGTTTCTAAGGATAAATGATTTTACAGAAAGACTTAAAGAGTAGCTTAAGAGATTTTTAAATTAAAGCCGAAAGGAAGGACTAAAAAGAGAACTGAAAAATAGCCGTCCCTATTATTCCCGAGGTAAAAAAATGAATAAAAATGTATTTAAAAGACTTATCCAGGTATTATTTACACTCATCCTTCAAGGGACAATACTTTTTATTTTCGCTTGGACTATTAAATGGCGTTGGGCTTGGATTTTTTTAACGCTGGGAATTATTATTCTTATAATAAACCTTTTTGTTATCCCTGTTGAATTAATGGAAGAACGAGGTAAGAAAAAAGAAAATGTAAAAAAATGGGATAGGATTTTAACCTCTATTAATATGATACCGATATTGGGAATTTATATAGTTTCGGGATTGGATTATAGATTTGGCTGGAGTAGTAGTCCGAATGTTCTCCTTCACATAATCGGTTTAATATTTTATTTCCTGGGTTCAATGCTTTTTACCTGGTCGATGCTGTCAAACAAATATTTCTCAACCATGGTCAGAATACAGACTGAACGAGGTCATGAGGTGGCCATTAGTGGTCCATATAAATATATACGTCATCCCGGTTATGTTGGATTTATTTTGATGGTATTGGCAACTCCTATATCTTTGGGCACTATATATGCTTTATCAATGTCCGGGATTACAACAATCCTGTTTATTATTCGGACATCCTTAGAAGATAAGACACTAAAAAATGAGTTAGCTGGATATTTAGACTATGCTAATAAAGTAAAATATAAATTAATACCATTTATCTGGTAATATTGCGCTACCATAGTGTATCCCTTACTTCTCTTCTGCTTTCTTTTTTATTTTTTTAAAGTTAACAGCGATAGCAGCAGCAGATTTTTTTCTATTTGTTGTTATTATATTGGTGTTGTTAATATTGTTATGGTTTCTGATAATCATTCTTCAGCGTAGCTATCGGTCAACTGATGGGATTCTGAATATTTTTTCTTCCCATCCATACTTTCTTAAACTTTTTATCTTGAAGTATTTTTATGCAAAAAAAGGATTTTTTAAATCTTTTGTCGTATTAATATTAAGGTGTAGAAAAATTGAAAAATACTAATTCTTTTAATTCCTGGTTGCAATTCAATAAGATAAATAATATACTTGAAGTGCAACAAACAACCTTTCCCGAACTCATTTGTGATATGAAAATGAGGCTGTTGTGATGAAGGTTGGGTTTGAAGAACTTTCCTATTGCGGACAACCTATAGAAAAACAGAAGGTTAAAAAAAGAACAAAATTCTAATAAAAGGAGGTAGCCATGCCTGAATTTGGAAATCCGTTTTCTGGTCTTAAGAAAGA
>CAYTVM010000453.1:0-1658 GCA_964441685.1 uncultured Atribacterota bacterium
ACCTTATCGGCACAGAATTTGCCGAACCTTTTATCTGTCGGGAAGAAATCGGTATCAAAAATTTCGAGACACTTCTATAAATGAAAAGGCAGGCTTTTAAAATCCCTCAAAACAAGCATATTTTCTTCTCTTCCTCGGTGGATAAGATGGATTCTCTCTGAGAAGAGGATAAGAAACTTTTTAGCATGTATTCATTTACAATTCTTAATCAGCCCTTTATGAAAATGAGGGAAAATAGTCGAAAAGAAGTTGTTCGGAGGGCTTTAGGGTTTAGCAAAAAAATAGAAAAAGAAAAGATGAAACAATCTAAAGTTTATACCTTCAGAGAATTTCCTTACTGTTTGTTCTCGGCAAAAATGCTCCACAACTTATTAAATTTCTCATTTCCTCTATCCCCCACCGACAATCGGAAATAATTTTACCTTAGTAGATTTAATTAAAAGGTACTCTTCTTTTACCATTTTATCTCCTACTTTAATAAAAAAGACATCGGCAGAAGAAATCTTGACATCTTCTAAAACCTGATGGATGGTAACCGGTTTAGAATAGTCTAGTTCTAAGAGATTGGAGGGGTATTTGTATTTTAAATATCCCTCCAGTATAATATTTATCTTCATCGTTTGACCTCATCCATGAGCCAAGTAAGTCCTAATTCGATGAGTTTGGCAGGAGCAGGGATTCCGGTATCCGGATCCCAACCCATCAGTTCATAGCGTAATCTTAGGGCTTTCTGGAAATCTTCTTTATGAATAGCTCCCTGACCATTTAAAGGACCATCTTTGAAGTTGTGGAAGAAGACTTCAGGCAGAGTATCATCTTTAGAAGTAAATTCTTCTCGATGGTTAAAGATGCGGGCCATGTTGATGGAGCGCTCTCCCAATTTCATCAATTCAAACCAGCTGATTTTCCAACCGGTAGTAGATTGAATAATGCCCAGCAATTCTTCCATGGTGCCTACACTGCGGGGGACATAACCAAAATAACAGACCCCCAAGATATCAAAGACGGTCCAGTAGATATCTAATAGCTTAAAGAGAGCTACTTTCTTCTCTCCTATATCCGTGGGAGATACCGGCTCTAAGATGCCCAGTCCACTCATGGTCTTTACCCCGACTGAATCTTGGGCCTTGAAGAAAGGGTCATGGGCAGCCTTCATATGGTCGGCTCCGTAGTCAGAGAGGGCATACTGCAGTCCTACCCCGGTCTTGACTCTGGGGTCATGCATGGGAATTTCTTGTTTTTTTACCTGGTGGATCAACTTCTCTGCACCTTTACCTATTTTTTGGTAGGCCAGGTAGGAACCCTGGGAGAGGAGGTCTCCCAGGCCTTCACGATAAGCGATCTGTTTTACGAGAACAAGGAGGGCCTCTTTATTACCAAAGGTAAGCTCTATGCCAGCGGTATCTTCTTTGGTGAGCAGTCCTTCCTGGTAACACTGCATGGCAAAGGCGATGACCATACCGGTAGAGATGGTATCCATGGTGTATCGGTTGCAAAGTTCATTGGCTTTGGCGATGTATTTTAAATCAGAGATACCGCAAAGAGAGCCTAAAGAGACGATGGTCTCATATTCAGGACCTCCGTAGGAAGGGTCAACTTTAAAGTCTGGTTCATTGACTTCTGCTACCCGCTTGCAGCGGATGGGACAGGCATAACAG
>CAYTVM010000454.1:0-1647 GCA_964441685.1 uncultured Atribacterota bacterium
GCTGATGTGGTAGAAGCTATGTCTTCTCACCGTCCTTATCGGCCTTCTCTCGGTATTGATAAGGCCTTAAAAGAAATCACCCAGAACAAAGCCATCCTCTATGACCCGGAAGTAGTGGATGCTTGCTTGAAGCTCTTTAAAGAAAAAAGATTTGAATTTGAATTATAAAATGTCAATTATGTCAAGAGTTAATCTCTTATTTAATTTTCTGAAATTGGATTTATAAAAGGAGAAGAATAATGATAGAATCCGATTCAGATTCTAAAAAACCTACTATTTACCTTTCGCTTTTTATAGGAGGGCTGCTCTTATTAGGTTTATACCTGACCAGCCTTTACAGCTTTCTTCTTTTCCATAGCCTTGCCGAGATATTCAGTATTCTTATCGCTTTTAGTATTTTTATCTTAGCCTGGAATTGTCGTAATATGATCGATAATAACTACCTGATATTCCTGGGCACTGCTTATCTTTTTATCGGTTTTATAGATACCCTGCACACCTTGGCTTATGCCGGCATGGGAATATTCCCGAGATATGGTGCCAACCTGCCCACCCAACTTTGGATTGCTGCCCGTTATCTGCAAAGCATCTCTCTCCTCATTGCCTATTTCATTATTGAGAGGAGAAAGATGAAAATCAATTTTATTTTACTGGGTTATACGATTATTACATCTTTACTATTTTTGTCCATTTTTTACTGGAAAATTTTCCCTGACTGTTTTATCGAAGGCTCAGGGCTTACACCTTTTAAAAAAATCAGCGAATATATCATATCCTTGATTCTTGTTGCCTCTCTCTTCTTCCTGTTACGAAAAAAAGATAAATTTGACCCCCAGGTCCTGCAATGGTTGGTCATTTCCATCCTCTTAACTATAACCAGCGAATTAGCCTTCACTTTTTATATCAGTGTTTACGGCTTGTCTAATTTAATCGGCCACATTTTTAAGATCATATCATTTTATTTTATATACCGGGCCATTGTGGTTACCGGTTTTACCCGGCCAAACGAACTTCTCTTTAGAAATCTCCAGGAAAGTGAAAAAAGATTAGCTTATACACTGGAGGCTACCAATGACGGAATATGGGATAGGAATCTTGAATCAGGCAAGCTCTATTTAAATGACCGCTATTATGAAATGCTTGGCTATCAACCCGGTGAAATAGCAGTTAGCAGTAATAAAGGCTTTGAAGACTTAATACATCCGGAAGATAAAGAACGAGTTCTGCAAAAAATGCAGGAATGCATCGAAGGAAAAACGAAAGATTATAACGAAGAATTTCGTATGAAGACCAAATCAGGTAAATGGAAATGGATAATGAGCCGGGGGAATGTGGTTTTCCGTGATTCCACAGGTAAAGCACTTCGCTTTGTAGGTAACCACACGGATATTTCCGAAAGAAAAGAAACGGAAGAGAAACTGGAAAAACTAGCTCGTATTGACTCCTTGACCGATGGTCATAACCGGGGATACGTTCTGGAGCTGCTGGACCGGCAGATGAAACTATCCCACCGCAGCAAATCTCCACTCTTACTGGCTTTCCTGGATATAGATAAATTTAAATCTATCAATGATACTTATGGCCATGATGAAGGAGATCTGGTCTTAAAAGAGGTAGTAAAATTATTCAAATCTACCTTACGGGAAA
>CAYTVM010000455.1:0-1642 GCA_964441685.1 uncultured Atribacterota bacterium
TAAATCTAAAAGAATTCAATAATTATAAAAATATTAAGAAATTTATTAAGAGAAAGTAATGATAAGAAAATTTAGAAATAGATCAATCATATTCGGAGGATAAGACATGTATAAATTTGATCTAGTAATTAAGTCAGATAAGATGTTTATAGATGGTAGATTGATGGATTGTTATGTCGGAGTGAAAGGTGGAATAATTACTAGCATAAGTAAAGAAAAATTATTGGCTGAAAAATTTATCGATGCAGAAGGAAAAATGGTTTTACCTGGAACTGTGGATCCTCATGTTCACATCAGGGCTCCTGGACATGATGAAAGAGAAACTTTTGAGAGTGGTTCAAAAGATGCAGCCTCGGGTGGGGTTACTACAGTCATTGAAATGCCTATCTCTGTTCCACCCCCACATTCCCCCAAAATAGTGAAAAGAAGGATGGACATCGCAGACAAAGAAGCTGTCGTCGATATGGCTTTTTTTGGAGCAGCAGGAACGGATTGCTTGGATGATATTATACCTTGCGCAGAATCAGGCATTGTGGCCTTTAAAACTTTTTTACATGAAGCTCCTCCGGGTAGAAAAGAAGAATTTATTGGTCTTACCGCACCAAATACAGGTGATCAATATGAACTGATGGAAAAAGTAGCTCAGACGGGTGTAATGATAGGTTTTCACGCAGAAAATAACGATATGATAAATAAAAATATTGCACGCTTAAGAAGTGAAGGTAAAATATCTCCGATATATCATGGGAGGTCCCGGCCGCCAGTTGTAGAGATAGAAACATCTTCCAAGATTTTACTCTTTGCAGAAAAGACTGGGGCAAAAGTCGAAATATGTCATATCACTACTCCGGAAGTAGTAAAATTAGTGAATGAGGCAAAATCTAAAGGAGTGTATGTTATAGCAGAAACCTGCCCACACTATTTATTCCTTAATGAAAACGCTCTTAATAAAGTTGGAGTATTTGCCAAGTGCAATCCTCCTTTAAGAAGTGAAGAAGAAAGACTGAAAATGTGGGATTTTGTGAGAGATGGAAGTATAGATATTATAGGAAGTGACCACGCACCTTATACTAAAGAAGAAAAGGAAAAGGGAAGTGAAGATATATTTACTCCTCCCGCAGGATTCCCGGGTTTATCCACCAGACTGCCCCTACTTTTCACAGCAGTAAAAGAAGGAAAGATTAAATTAGACAGAATGGTTGAACTTATCTGCGAAAATCCGGCGAGAATATTTGGTTTATATCCCAAGAAAGGAACCATTACCGTGGGTTCTGATGCAGATTTTGTAATCTTTGATCCCGACAAGAAAGATATTATTTCTAAAGATAAAATGTTTACCAAATGCAGAGATAGCGCCCTGGTGTATGACGGATGGGAAGTTTACGGAAAACCAGAAAAGACTATTGTTAGAGGGAAAGTTGTTTTTGATGATGGGGAAATAACTATTTCTCCGGGATACGGAGAGATTATAAAAGTAAATAAAAAGCAATGAATTTGTATACTCTTAACTGAAGAGTGACAGAAATGAAATAAGGGCAACAATATAATTTTAATAAAACTATATTGTTGCCCAATAATAAATTCATATTAATTTGAGAAGATAAACGAGGGTAAAACTATGGATAAAATTAATTTACGGAAA
>CAYTVM010000456.1:0-1641 GCA_964441685.1 uncultured Atribacterota bacterium
ATAATGGTCACGATTAAGCTGGCTACATAATTCACCATTAAAAAATAAGGTGTAATGAGGGCTATCACGGTGAAAATATAAGCGATTCCCGTATGCAACGCTGATTTAACTGCTCTCTGTTGTACTTCCGGATTAGCTTCCGACTTGATTTGATGGATAAGTATTCACTTGCTGCCAAGGAAAGAGATGCTGAGATACCGGTAATCAATCCCATTAAGGCAATGATTTTTGAATTTTGTATGGATAAGGTAAATCCAGCCAAGGCTCCGGTTAGTTCCACCAGGGCATCATTTAGTCCTAAAACAACAGAACTCATATAGGAAAGTTTCCCGTATTAATTAAATCAATGAGTTTGGCTTCATGTTTTTCTTCCATTTCTTTCATTTCGGGGATGGCATTGAATATTTGAGTATATTTTTTTTGCGCTGCTTTTTCACCCCTTTCTTGCAGTTTTACGCCAAAAGTCAATCCAAAAATCCTTGATACAAGAACATAAAAAAGCACTCTCAATTTACTCACTTTTAAAGCTGTACCGGTATAGCTCTTAAATATATTCGCAGGTTGTTTTTCATCCTCTGCAATCTGATTTAAAATTTTAGCATGATGAGGGTCTTTGACTAGTTTTGCCAACCTTCCATATACTTCCGTTCCTACCAACTCATCCTGTTGTGCTTTTTTTAATTCAATGATTTCAGCTTTACTTAATTGACTTATAACTAATCTCTCTTTTTCCAAATAATAGTGTTTCACTAAATTTTTTATGTGACCAAGACTATTCCCTGTCACATTTTTTTTAAGAGCTAAGATCGCTTTTGTTCAGCAATATCTTTTGCAGTCACATCGGGATGATAATATCTTCCATCTTTGTGTGTATAATTTTTGACTAAAATGGATTGCTCAGGACAAAAATTAAAACAAGCGTAGCAGTAATAACATTTAACGTCTTTTTGCCATAAAGGTTTACCATTATTCATTTTTATTTTTTTAGATAAACAAACTTTTTCGCAAAGATTACACCCCGTACAGCTTAAATCTGCATAAAAATTAATTTTAGGATGTGTGTGTTCAGATGCCCATTCTATCGGAAGCTGGAGTAATCGATCGACATATTTCATAAAAAAATTAGCTGGATTTGGATTATCTTTTCCTATATTTTTTTCTTTATTTATAATCACTTTACATATGGTGTCAAGTTCATTTTGAACTTTATTTTCTAAAACTAAAATGGCTTCATTTGTTATTTTAGAAGCCCAATCTTGAACAATCATAAAAGATGGCATGACGCCCTTCGGTGAATTCCCCATCATTTTTAGTGTAAAATAAGCATCAATACTTTTGCCTCTTTTTTTTAATAGTTTTTCAAGGTGTATATTAACTTTTCCCGGATAGCCACAATTTGTTGTTATAGCAAATATATATTGAGTGGGTTTTAAATTAATTTTCTTTAAAAACCTCCTTACAGGGACAGGGAGCGAAGAGAGATAAATAGGAAACACAAAGCCAATCGTTTCTCCCTTCGTTTCTATAACATCTTCATTTAAAAGACTTATAATGGGTATAAGCTTGGTTTCTGGCATTCGTTTTTGAAGTTCTTTTGCCACATGTAAGGAATTGCCTGTTCCTGAAAAATAATAAATTTCT
>CAYTVM010000457.1:0-1637 GCA_964441685.1 uncultured Atribacterota bacterium
AATTTTTAAAATATTAGCATACTCTTATAATTCTGTCAAATTTTTTAATAACAATTTATTAATATTTATTTAGAAGCAGCGGCTTTTCTTAATCGTTCCATGATCGCCAGACCCAAGCCTTGCTCTTCTAATCCTTCAGTAATAATAATTTCAAATCCTTCTTTATCAAAACTCCTTAAAATTGAAAAGAGATTTGCTGCACAAATGTTTAACTCACTGCCCTTACCTATAACTTTAACTTCAAATCCATTATACTTATCCTGATTTTCTTCTTTAACCATTATCCCTACCTTAAATCCATGTATTTTATATTCAGAAGCTAATCTAAGAACTTTTTCTACTTGAGTTTTTTCCTTCTCTTCTACTAAAATTAATCTAGCCCGGGGAGAATAATGACTGTTTAACATTCCAGGAGAACGAAAGCCTCTCTCCAGTTCCTCGCTCATTTTCACCTGACCGATTACTTCTTTTAATTGCTCCATCGATATCCCCCCAGTTCGCAGCACCTGGATAGGTTTCACGGTTATATCGAGAACAGTAGATTCTACTCCTACTTTGGTTTTTCCTCCATCAATAATCATTTTTATTTTACCATCTAAATCATCTTCTACATGCTGAGCACTGGTAGGACTAATCTTTCCAAAAATATTAGCGCTGGGAGCAACAATAGGAGTTTGAGCTTCTCTAATTAGGCTTAAGGCAATATTGTCAGCAGGCATTCTTACGGCAACCGTATCTAAACCTGCCGTTATAATATCTGAAACTAACTCGGATTTTTTCAGGACTAAAGTAAGAGGGCCCGGCCAGAATGCTTTGGCTAATTTTAATGCTACCGGGGGCACCTGCTTGGTCAATCTATACAATTCTTTTATATCAGCAATATGAGTAATTAGAGGATCATTAAAGGGTCTTCCTTTGGCTTGAAATATTTTAGTAATAGCTTGCTCATTAAGGGCGTCTGCCCCCAATCCATATACTGTTTCGGTTGGAAAAGCGACCAAGTTACCTTTTTTAATTTCTTCTGCAGCTATTTTAATCTTTGCTAAATCTATTTTTTGAGGATTTATCTTTAATATTTTGGTTTTCATTTTAAAATTTTTAATATTTTGTATCTTAATATTCCAATAGGGACTTCGATCTCAACCTCTTCTCCCTCATAATGACCCGAAAATGCCTGTCCTAAGGGAGAACTTATAGAAATCTTGTTACGAGTGAAATCTATTTGATCATCTGGAACAAAGATATATTTAATTTTTTCTCCTGAGTCTAAATTTTTTAACTCTAAAGTTGTGCCAATACTAATTCCTTCTGTATAATAATCTTCGTCTACTATTGTTGCCCGACTTAATTTTTGCTTTAATCTAACAATATTGATTTCGTTCATACGCTGAGCTTCCTGAGCAATATTATATTCTGCATTTTCAGTTATATCTCCATACTCCAAAGCTCTACTAATATCTTCTTGTATCTCTTTTCTTTTTTCTCCTTCTAAATGCTTTATCTCTTCTTTTAAATTCTTCAAGCCATCTTTGGTTAAAAAAATATTATTATTCTTCATTTTATTCCTCTTTTATCTTATCAATTTTACTGGTTAATATAGTATTTTACATTATAAAAAGAGCAGGTATTTCCTGCTC
>CAYTVM010000458.1:0-1628 GCA_964441685.1 uncultured Atribacterota bacterium
GAAATTAGACGAAATGGCAAGATCAACCAACTCAGCAATTATGCGAATTAAAGAAATCATAAGGGGTTAAAGAAACGGTGTAATTTTAATTTACATCTAAGGATAATGGTTATTTTATCAGTAAATTATCTAATAAATATATTTTTAAGGGAACGTCATGAAGATTGGAATAATTTCTGATATTCATAGTAATTCCGAAGCAATAAATTGTGTTTTAAAGAACTTTGAAAAAGTTGATGAATTTATTTGTTTGGGAGATATTGTTGGTTATGGGGCTGACCCCAATGATTGTATTGAAAAGTTAAAAGATATAAACTGCAGATGCATAGGCGGAAACCACGATTTTGGCGTTGTGGGAAAACTAAATATAGATTATTTTAATGATGCTGCAAGATTTGCAATATTATGGACTTCTCGTCAACTAACAAATGAAAATCTTAATTTCTTATTAAGCCTAAATGAAAAAATTGAACTTAAAAATAATATTATTGCAGTTCATGGTAGTCCTCAAAACCCAATATTGGAATACATTTTAGATAAAAACACCGCAAGTTTAATCTTCAATAAGTTTAATTATAAGATATGTTTTGTAGGGCATTCTCATTTAGCAGGATGTTTTTCTTTTAATGAAGATGATCATCAAATAGATTATTTAAGTTTTTGCAATGGTGGCTATATTGAAATTAGCAAGAAAAAAAGGTATATTATTAATTGTGGGAGCGTCGGTCAACCCCGTGATGGTAATCCGAAGGCAAGCTATGGAATTTATGACCTAAAAAACGGAATTGTCACTATTTATCGTGTTTCATACCCGATTCATCTAACTCAAGAAAAAATAATTAATGCCGGATTACCCCATAGTTTAGCTGATAGGTTAAACTATGGTAGGTAAGTTATTATGTGCCCGTGGCTTAATTGGATAAAGCGACGGCCTCCGGAGCCGTAGATTGGAGGTTCAAGTCCTCTCGGGCACACTATTCCTATCTTTTAAACTAAGATTATTCACTATTCAATAATGACTAGAAAATAGTAAAACAAGTAGATTAACAATTGGCAAATTGAAGAATTGGACAATTATCACACAACTGAGGATAGAATAAATTATATGTTCTATTATGTAATAAGAGCTTTGCTTTGGTTATTACTAAAAGTATTTTGGCGAATGGAAATAATTGGTATTGAAAACCTTCCCGAAAGCGGAGGTTTGATCATTGTTTCAAATCATGTTAGTTATTTAGACCCAGCTGTTTTAGCTGCTTCATCAAAAAGAAAAATATACTTTATCACTAAAAAAGAAGTTTTTAAAAATAGTTTTGTAAGTTTTATCTTTAAGAACTTGAACACAATTTCAGTGGATAGGGAGAACACTGACATACTTGCTTTTAAAAAGGCCATTAGTATCTTACGCGAGGAAAAAGTATTAGGTATATTTCCGGAGGGTAGACGTTCATCGAATGGAAATTTACAAGAATTAAAATTAGGTGCAATAAGAATTGCTATGAAAGCGGGGGTTCCCATCTTGCCAGTGGGAATTATTGGCACTCATAAGATATATCCTCGGGGCATAAAATTTCCTATTTTATTTAAACATAAAATAATTGTCAAATATGGTGCCCCTCAATATTTAA
>CAYTVM010000459.1:0-1624 GCA_964441685.1 uncultured Atribacterota bacterium
ATAGCAATGGTAACCCCTAAATCTTTAGCAAAGTCAGCTAACTCTTGCAAAGTTTTTACTTCTATCTTCTTTAATCTTTCAATCTTTTTTGAAGAAGATACTTTTGGTATTCCATTTTGCCCTAGCCCTTCTCTTTTAATCTCTCCCTGAAAAGGAATTTTCCCACTGTGGTATACAAAAATCTCTGCGCCTATAGCATTAGTAAACTCAATTCCTGATTTAAAGATTTCCCTTTGTAATTTAAAATTTCTAGGGTCCATTAAATTGAGTAAATCTGGACCATGAACAGTATACTTTAATCTAAATTTTTTTAAGATATCTATAATTGCTTTGATTTGCAACCAATTCACTTTCCCCTTAAAGATAGCATCGACCCCGTGAACCGGTATTTCCGCGTAATCAAAACCGATATCCTGAAAATTGCCTAAAGTCTTCTCTAATAAATCTAAGTCACCATCTATAGTGGTAGAATCTACGTTTATTCCAATCCCTTTTATTTGCATATTTTTAACTTCAAACTTCAAATATTTTTTTTACTATTTCACATTATAGCACAATCAAATTCATATACGAATATAATATAAAAATTGTATAAAATAATTTTTATCAAATATTTAATTTTCTTTTATATTTTTTAAAATAATATCTCTTCCATAATTAATCTTTTTTATCAATATATGCCCAATTTTTGGAGTATTTATTTCAGCATCCGTTGTATCAACAATGTAAGTCTCTAATTCACAATCTTTTTTCAACCTTTCAATAAATTCGATCTGCTCTCCTCGGTTATTATATATTTTATTTCCGCGAATTGTACTTTTTAAAAGAATTTCAACACCCAATGGGTCGTGGATTTTTCTACATATTTCTTTATCTAAGTTGTTCTGATCAACCTCGATATCATATATACCAGCTCTCCCGCATATTGGGCAAAATTCTACAAATGGATGATTCCTATTTTCTGTCGTTACTTCATAATGGACGCTCAGAGCTAATCGATAAAATATTATATCCTCATTGTTTACATTCAATTGTACCGTTTCAGAATTATTATTAAGCAAGTTTTTGTAATAATATCTAATGTGCAATTGATGATCGTGGCTGCGAGAAGGATTGTCTATATCTGTATAAGGTTGCAAACCTTTATATCTTCCTTCCGCATCGCTTCCTTCATTACCATTAAACAAAATATGGCGTAGGCGATAATTTTCGCTAAAATTATTCTTTATATTACAATATTTCATTAAATTAAATAACACTAAATAAACAGCTTCAAGATATTCTTCAACAATATTACAATTTACATAAAACCAAATATTAGGATATCTCGGCATTTCTTTTGAGATAATATCTTTTTTGGGTAATCTAAAATTCATTTTTTATCCTTCGCTTATAAACATAATTAAAATAATTACTTGTTCTTTTTATATACACAAAAAAATTGGTTAAATGGTTTATTTTACTTTATTTCATGGTTTCACCATACGACATAACTTTTAAAAATCCTTCTTTTTTTGAAATATATTTTAAAATTTCACCGATTAAAAACACTTATTAAATTTACCATTGATAATTTCTTAAGATCTAAAACTATTTTACTATATTTTTTAATAAAAATATAATT
>CAYTVM010000460.1:0-1620 GCA_964441685.1 uncultured Atribacterota bacterium
ACTCTTTATACATTCGGTCAAAATATTTTTGAGCATTTATTAGAGATTCTCTCATCATATCCTCTGCTTTTGCGGTTTCTCGATTGTTGAGGCATTTCATTAATTGTTCTTTATCGAATTCTTGGGCAGCTTGTGCACAGGCTTCCCAGCTTAATACGCTCCTGATTACTCTGTCAATTCCCTGCTCTTCATTGTCATATGGCCTTACCTGCATATCGTGGCCTTTCCAGCGATTAAAACCTGCTTCTTGGATTAGACCTGCTATGGCTATATTCATGCCATTAACCCGTGCCCCATGGTCGATATCATATTTTCCCGGTCCGCCAAGAATGATACCATCATTATAACCCTGACTATTTAAGTGCATGTGAACTAACGCATGATTATCTATTTCTTCAACCGTATCATAAACATGGTCAAGCCCTATCATTTCTGAATGACCAAACTCTTTATTCACACCTTTTTTGTTACGGGAAATTTTAAATTCTTCTTCTAATTTATTCCAAAATACCAGGGCACTGGCAACGGTTGGAATTAACAGAGCCGGATGTCCTTCGTTGGGTTTTGGTTCTAAGGCAAAATAAAGATTTCCGCCCAATTTTTCTTCATATTTACAAAGTTTTGCAATGCTCTCCTTAAGATTCTGATACATTTGGGAAATTCCTATAGATGCAAGGTCATAACCAAACGAACCATTCCAAAGGACAAAAGTTGGCCATTTTAAAGGATCGGGATGCCAGGCTTTCCGGAGAGGTCCATAAGCAAGAGCAATCGTCCTTTCCCCGAATCCTTCTGCTGATTTTCTTTCTTCAGGATCCAAGGAGGCTACACCTCCATACGCAAAAGTTTTATGTGCTCCCGGAGTTACCATAGCCAGATATATCTTAGAATCTACCAGGGCATCGGCAATTTCAGGGCTATTCTTTTCGTCAAACTCATTATCGTAATGCACTTCAATCCCTAACTCTATATTTTCCGGTAATCTCGGAGCAACTCTATTTCTTACCAGCTTAATCATATCAACAGTACTAAAATTTTTAGAATTCCATTCTGGTCTCATATCATCCGGGACAAAACCACCCTTCCCCGCATTAAAAGTCCATCGGCAGATCGCATGTAATGACTTATTTTCTTTCATTTTTTTACTCCTTAAATGGTAAGAAAATTTTATTAATTGATTTGTAAAATTTATAAAAAGAACCCTTTATTGTTTGATCTTCTTCGTTTCTGAAACCACTATTAAATAAATTTAATGCTCTCGTTAATAATTAAATCTGCCATTCCATAAACTGCGGCTAAATTACCTAGTTTACTAAATTTAATTTCTACCTTCTTGTAGGAAACAGATAAAGCACTTTCCTCAAGTTTTTTAATAATTTCTTCATAGATATAATCTTTTATTTCTACAATTCCCCCACCAATTACTAACAACTCGGGGCTAAGTCCATTAATAATGTTGACCAATCCTACCCCTATATTTCTTCCTGTTTCAATAAATATCTCAATGACCTTTTTATCGCCATTTTTACCTAATTGATATATCTCTTTCTTAGTCAATTCTTTATTGCTATTAGATAATTCTAAATACCTATTAACAATATAGCTTTCCGAAGCAAATAT
>CAYTVM010000461.1:0-1609 GCA_964441685.1 uncultured Atribacterota bacterium
ATATCAATCTTTCTTTCTATTTGAGGATTGATGTTTTTCTGCATAATAAAGAGAATGCACCGGCTTTCAATAATATCAGGAATGCTTTCCGTGGTACAGATGACCAGAGGGGTAAAAGTGTCGTAATATTCGATCTGGTCTTCACCATATTTATTCAGGTTAATTCTTGATACTTTTAATCCCCGTTTATAAGTGGTCTTGATCAGGTCTGCCAGTCCCTGGTTCCCGCCTTTGCCCATGAGCTTTATTTCATCGATGATGAGAGTGGGTTTGAACATTTCAACCGAACGAAACAAAGTTGCCTCAGTAAGTGAGGTCAATCTTTGTGCTCGAAAAGCTAACTCGTTCAAGACTTCTCCGGCTCTCGATTTCCCCGTTTCCTTGACGCCATAAAAATAGAGAATAGGGGTTGTGTTGAAATTTTCGATTAAATAAGTATGAAAAATCCACATAGAAAGAATCAAGTAGTCTGAATCAAGCGGCATCTCCAAATAACTTTTAATAAAAGTGTCAATTTCAGTAGCAAGCCGTGCGATATCCAAATTTAAGGATCTGTTAATAATATTTGGTTTTAATATTTTGATGGGAAGATTTTGTTTAGGAGAATATCTTTTATTATCTTGAATAAAATAATCTTCAATTAGCCATTGGCCGTTTTTGCAGAATAGATATTTAGTTCTTCCTTGATCTCCAACTAAATGGATAAGATCAGGAACGATGGATTTTGTCCTGTCTTTCAATATGATATTAATTGGCTTTTCATTACTTTCTCTTTCATCATATTTTTCAAAAATAAAATCAGGAGCCTCTTTTATCAATTGTAAAAGCTTCTCTTTACTGTTGCCTTTTTCGATCCAATCGCTGATATCTTCTTTTTCTTCCAAATCCGGCAGGTCTAGCCATTTAATATTTCCGGCGATTCCCCGGAGAGATTGTCCAATCCTCTGACAGTGTTGATATCCTGGTTGGTCATGGTCAGGTATGAGGATAACTTCTTTATTTTTTAGATACTTATTATAAGAAGCTTTCCATTTCCCTGCTCCCATTGGACTGGTTGTAGCAGTAAATCCCATTCTTCTCAGGTTTTCCACATCTTTTTCTCCTTCAACAATCATAAGCGGTTCAATGGACTGGATTATTTCAGGTAAATGGTACAATACCGGTTTGATATCCTTTAAGTTCCAGATCCACTCATTATTCCCGTCAGGCCTTCTTTGGCTGAATCCTTTAGGATTGAAGCGGACTACCTGGTACAGTAAATTTCCCAGTTCATCCTTATAATTATAAGTAGCGGCAATATTTCTATGATAACTATATTTTAATTTCAGGTATTTTGGATTATAAAGAAAACCGTTTTTACCACAGGTAAAGCAGTGATATTTTTCTTTTTCTTCGTCAATATATAAATTAGGCCGATTTTTATCCGGATGAAAAGGACACAGAGCTATCCAGTTTTTACCTTCTTTTTTAGTAGCCTCAACAGATACTATTCTTCTCGCTTGATTATCCCATAAATGAAAAATTCTACTTTTCAATGATTCTACTTATCCTCCTGACAGATTAATAATTTTTTTTAAATGGATCCGTTATTTATTCCCATCTGATTTTC
>CAYTVM010000462.1:0-1606 GCA_964441685.1 uncultured Atribacterota bacterium
TTTTATTTTATCCATAATAAACCCCATTCATACCGACTATTCTTTAACCAACTCCACCCTGCGGTTCAAAGTGCGGCCTTCTTCGGTCTCATTGGAAGCCACAGGGGTTAACGGTCCTACTCCATAGGGTTTGAGTTGATTTTGAGCCACTCCATACTTTTCTATCAAGGATTTCACAACAGCTTCAGCCCTTGCGAGGGAAAGTTTCATGTTATAAGTGATTTCCCCCACATTATCGGTATGTCCGACTACATAGAGTTTTAGGTTTGGCTCTTGTTTAAGCAGTTTCGCTATCTCTTTAAGGGTCGGCTCAGACTCCGGTTTAACCGTGGCTTTATTAAAATCAAAGTAGATGCCGTAAACAGATGCGTGTCCGATAGAGCTGATATCCCGTGCAAGGCTTTGGGCATCGGCCACAACCTCCTGCACCATTGCTTTCTTTTCCACAATTGTCAGCTCGTAGCATTCACCATCGCAATGAGCAAATACATAAATCCAGGTTGTTTCCCCGCCTCTTTCCACCTTGAGCCATGTTTCCCCCGGGGCTTTATAAACCGTTGAACCTCCAATCTTTTTTACAGCATTTTCATAGTTTCTTAAAATCTGAAGCTCACTCGGAGCTTTCTTCTCTTCCTTGATTTCATATTCAATGAGATATTTGTGGCCTTCAATTTTAATATCTTCCCCCTTATCATTTTTGAAATCGACCTGGTCAAACTCCTTTTCTTCATAATCTGAGATATAAAACTCTGGCATTCTGGTAAGGAGTGGATGGTCTTTACTGCCCGGCATATCCTCTTGAGCCAGTGCCAGACCGGCAGTAAACAGTAATCCAAACAGGATACCAAACATTACCTTTCCTATTCGCTTCATTTTGTACCTCCTTTTTCCATATATTTGTTATTTCTTCATTTAGCCTGAAGATGATTGATAAAGAGCATTTTCTGCCATGTTGGATTTTGAAGAAGCCCAACAGTGCCATAAATAAAAATAACATCCTTAACCGTCATCTTTGTTGCGCATGTCGTTCATAATCTTTTGATTCTCGGTAATGTGGGCAATTAGACAAATTCTGCGGATATGCTTTATTGCACTTAAAATAATCGAACTACTTTGTTTATGCACGATTCTACCTGTCTGCATGCGAACACGCACAGGCAGAGGTGAAGTTTCGAAAAGTAACAACTAATTTTCCTTCTGGTTTATTTTTAAAAATTCTTATGCTTATCATAAACTTTTTTTATTAATTTTACAAATAATTGAGTCCAATACATTTGCACTATTTCCGCATCTCTGTTATTTAACTGGAGTGAACCCCTCAGGCTAGACACTTTAAGTCTTTATACACCATGCATTCCCGAGAGCTAATCTCTGCCAGTAATCTCTCATATTCCTCCGGAGGCCGATAGCCCAAAGAGGAATGCAACCTCTTTTTATTATACACATCTTCTATAAAATAGGGAATCCTTTCTATAACATCAGAAAAGGTTTCATACTGCCATAGATATACCTCCTCCTGTTTTAGGGTTTTAAAGAATGATTCAACAAAGGCATTATCATAAGGATTGCCTTTTCCGGACATACTTATTCTGATACCATTATCTTT
>CAYTVM010000463.1:0-1601 GCA_964441685.1 uncultured Atribacterota bacterium
TTGCTTCAGTGCCAAAAACTGCATGTGCACCAGTAAGAGGTTCAAGACAACCAATGACAATCTTTTCAGGCAGCTTTTCCGCTAAAACCATAGAACTAAATAGCAAACTAACCAAAATAATGATTAAAACATTCGCAACAAAACACAAACTAAAACGTCTATGCGACATTTTTTCTACCTCCTCTTTTTAAAATTTCAATTTGAAACTAAATTACCAATTTAAACCATTCAACACCTCCTCTTATAGTAAGATTCTCTGGTATTATTATATTTAAAATGAATTTTTAAGTCAAAAATCTTTGTAAGGTTATTGGTTATTTTAAAAATCTTTTAAGTTTTCAATGTATACGATGCAATTTTTTGAATCACTCTCGCACATCTTTCTCCGGTTTCATAATTGGGGATTCCATATTTTTTTAATTCTCCAATCGCCTCTTTGACTAATCTGCCAGCCATAAAATTAGCGAATATGGGTATTTTTATCTCTTCTTTTATTTTTCCTAAAGCAGTGGCAATCTCTTTGGGATCCATGGAAGCAGTGGGAACAAAGATGGCAATGATAGTATCATATTCAGAGGAAATAACTTTACTGGCCCGGGCAAAATTTTCAGCTCCGCCATACGCCAGAAGGTCAAAAGGATTTCCCAAGGAGACGTGAGGAGGAAGAATCTCTTTTAGCTTATTTTTTAAATTTTCAGATGGTTCGGGCACTTTTAATCCTAATTCTTCTAACTTATCGGTAGTTAATACTGCAGGCCCCCCTGAATTGGTAACCACTCCGATCTTATTTCCTTTGATTTTCGGGTATTGTATTAATCCCTGACATAAGTCGAACATCTCCTCTACGCCTTCTACCCGTAAAATACCGGCTTGCCTAAAAGCAGCATCATAGATTTTATCTTCCCCTGCCAGAGAACCGGTATGAGAAGAAGTTGCTCTCATCCCGGCTTTACTTTTCCCCGCTTTAATGGCCACAATCGGTTTTTTAAGAACGGTCTTTTTAGCTTGGGTTAAAAATCTTCTTCCTTCTTCTAATCCTTCAAGGTAGAGAGTAATCACCTTAGTCTGGGGGTCATCTTCCAGATATTTAATTAAATCTATTTCGTCTACATCACATCTATTCCCATAACTGACAAATTTGGAAAAACCAAAACCCAATTCTTCTGCCATCATCAAGACTGCCCCGCCCAGAGCACCACTTTGGGTGATAAAGGCAGTTTCACCTGATAGTGCCCTGACTTCAATACTGGCAAAGAGATTACCGGCGGTATTCATAACCCCGGCACAGTTCGGACCTATAATTCTCATTTGATGTTTTTTAGCTATATTCTTTATCTCTTCTTCTTCTTCGATATTTCCTACTTCGGAAAAGCCAGCAGAAATGATAACTACTGACTTAACGCCTACTCTTCCCAAATCTTCTAAAAGCGAAGGAATAAACTGCCCCGGGATAGCAATAATAGCTAAATCAATATCTAAATCATTAAACTCCGGATGAATTTTTCGACCAAATATTTCACCTCCGCTACGGTTTACGGGGTAAATTTCTCCCTTAAATCCTCCGTCCACCATATTTTTTACTATCTCATATCCGGTCTTTC
>CAYTVM010000464.1:0-1600 GCA_964441685.1 uncultured Atribacterota bacterium
ATTGATTGAAAAATTTTACGGGATTAATCTTCAGTAAATATTGTAATAATTTAATTAGCTGTTTGCTGCGTGGATGCAGAAATCCATAAACTCTCACCCTGCGGAAACCTTTAGGGAGGACATGCTGCATTAACAGCCAAAGGAAATACTCTCCCGTAACAGTTCTTGTTTTGACTTTTTTGCTTTTGGAATGGACATACCTGAAAGTGACCATCCCATTCTCACATTTCAGTATATCTTTTTCTTGAATAACGCCCTTGTATAGATAGTTGCCCAGATAAATTATAGCTTTATTTCCATTGCCCACGCACTTGCAATCAACAACCCATTTTTCAGGACATTTTTTTGGAATTTGCAAATTGTTAGAAACCATCATTTTCAGTAATTTTGCTCTGAAAACCTTGGCCAATGCCTTGTGATTAAATAAATACTTACCATCTTTTACCCGCCAGGATCTGGTTTTTTTATTAATGCTGCCGGCAGGCATCACAACGTGAATATGTGGATGATAATCACCTCTTCTTGAATGAGTATGCAGAACTGCTGTAAACCCCGCAGTTCCCCGGAGTTTTTTATCATTTTTGGTAAAAGTTTGTAGCGCTTCCTTCACGCAGATAAAGAATAAAGAATAGATCAGCTTTTGGTTTTTCCAGGTAATATCCCGAAGTTGTTCCGGCAAAGTAAATGTTATCAGAAAATATTTTACAGGCAGCTGTTTATTTAATTGATTTTCTATCCATTGCTGGCCTTCATGATTCTGACAATGCGGGCAATTTCTGTTACCACAGGAATGTGGAATGTGGGTCTGTTGCAAACATTCAATGTTAGTGCATTGAGCCAATAGATGTGGGCCATGCTCTTTTCTGCACATCTTCATGGCCTGTAGCGCCTTTCTATGACTTGGCAGGATAGCTGTTTTATATTTATCTAAAAATATGCCTTCAAATTTTTCTATAATCAAGGAGAGTAAAATCATTTCACACCTCCCCAATTAATATCAAAGTTGTTTATTAACTGATTTATTTTGGTATAAGAATTATAGTTATTTTGTGCGGTGAGATGAGTGTATTTGGCTATTGTTAATAAACTGACGTGACCTAAGATTTTCTGTAATTCAATCAGGTCAACACCTGCTTCCAATAGATGTGTGGCGTAGCTGTGGCGTAATGAATGGCATGAGATTTTTTTTTAAGTCCTATTTGCTCAACGACTGCTTTTATGGCAGTTTGAATCCCGCCTCTGTCTAAAGGAGAATCAACCAGGTGAGCATTTTTTAATCCTCTTTTACGGTTTGGGAACAGGAATGATGGATGCTTATGAAGCTTCCAGAAATTTTTTAGGACATATAATGTTTTCACAGGTAACGGCACCAATCGGTCTTTATTGCCTTTAGCATCACGAATATGCACCCTCATATTAACTGAATCAATGTCGCCGACCGTAAGTTTAGTCCCTTCACCGAGTCGTAATCCAAGGCTGTAAATGGTAAAGAAAAAGACTCTATAGCTCAATTTGTTGGTTGCCGAGAATATTTGATTTGCCTGTTCAATAGTCACGATATCAGGTATTCTTGTTGTTTTGGGAGGTTTTATCAGTGGAA
>CAYTVM010000465.1:0-1595 GCA_964441685.1 uncultured Atribacterota bacterium
TGGCTGAGGGAGGTGGGCTCGAACCACCGCTCCCAGATCCAGAGTCTGGTGTCCTACCACTAGACGATCCCTCAACTTTATAATAATTTTTTCTTCATTCTATTTTATACTAAATTGTATTACTTGAAAAGTCTAATTAATTATTTTTTCACTTCTTTTATTTTTTCTATTGCCTCTTGTAAGCGCTTAACGATTTTTTCTTTACCTAATAGTAGCATTATTTCAAACAAACCAGGACCTATTTTTTTGCCGCTTAGCGCAACACGGGTAGGATGTATAATTTGACCTCCCTTTATTTGTAAGGAAGAAGCAACCTCTCTTACTGCATTTTCAATACTTTCTTCCTCCCAACATTTAAGAACAGAAAGCTTTTCCTTTAAAGCCAGCAAAATATCTGGTATACCTTCTTTATTTAATACGCTATTAAAGGCTTGTGGTTCAATATCTATTTTGTTCATAAAAAAATAATCGGCATAGTCAATAAACTGAGAAAAATTTTTAATCCTTCCCTGCATCAATTTTACCACTTCTTTTATATACTCATTTTTTTCCGGAGAAAAACTTTTTTTATTTTCAATATAATTAGCCTCTTCAAGAAAAGGAAGAAGCATTTTGGTTAAAGAATCGATAGACATACTTTTTAGATATTCACTATTAAACCAATTTAGTTTCTCCATACTAAAAACAGCCGCATGTTTGGAAATTTTATCTAAACTAAACTCTTTAATTAATTCTTCTTTTGTAAATATCTCTCTTTCGCTACCAGAAGACCAACCTAAATGAGTAATATAATTCACTACTGCCTCTGGGAAATAACCCATCTTTTTATATTCCATAACTGAAGTGGCTCCATGACGTTTACTCAACCTGGTTTGGTCTGACCCCATAATCATGGGGATATGAGCAAATTTTGGAATAGTAAACCCTAAAGCTTCGTAAATCAATATCTGTTTAGGAGTATTAGAAATATGGTCATCTCCTCTCATAATATTAGTAATTTTCATTAAAGCATCATCAATGACTACCGCATAATTATAAGTAGGAATTCCATCTGATTTCACAATTACAAAATCGCTTAACAACTCACCATCAAAAGTAACTTCACCTCTTAACAAATCATCAAATACAATATTTTTTGCAGGGATTTTAAGCCTTATTACCGGCTTTCTATCTTCTGCTTCATATTTTTTCCTTTCATCTTCACTAAGCTCCAAACAATGCCTATCATATTTGGGATTTTTACCTTCTCTTACTTGTTTTTCTCTTCTTTCAGCCAGCTCTTCTCTGGTACAATAACAACGATATGCCTTTTTATCTTTTAAAAGTTTTTGCGTATATTCTTGATAAAGGTTTAAGCGCTGCATCTGATAATAAGGACCATATTCCCCACCTTTTCCAGGACCTTCATCCCAATCTAAACCTAACCATTTCATGCCTTCCAATATTACATTGACTGCTTCTTCGGTAGATCTTACTTGGTCGGTATCTTCAATGCGTAAAATAAAAGTTCCTTTATGGTGCCTGGCATAAAGCCAATTAAATAATGCTGTGCGTGCACCTCCAATATGTAAATAACCAGTTGGACTGGGGGCAAA
>CAYTVM010000466.1:0-1591 GCA_964441685.1 uncultured Atribacterota bacterium
CATTTATTGCTGTATATGGTATTGTTATGGCACCTATTGGTTGGACTCTTGCTGGTCTTATTTGGGGTTATGCTTTGATTGAATTTGTGGTTACTGATTTCATTAAAATCTACATATTTAAATTGATTAATCATAAAGAGGTTTTATTTCATAGAAAAACGCATAAAATTCCTGAAAGTAGTTAACAAACATATTAATAACCTAGGGATAATGATAAGATGAAAAAAGAGGGAACTCTTAGCTATTGGTCTGTTGTTTCAATCGGTATTGGAGGGATGGTAGGAGGAGGTATTTTTGCAGTGCTTGGGCTTGCCGTTCAGCTTGGCCGTGGTGGAACACCTATAGCTTTTGCAATAGCCGGTTTAATTGCACTTTTAACATCATATTCATATGCAAGGTTAAGTGTTAAATATCCTAATCAGGGTGGAACAGTAGAATTTTTAAATCAAGGTTTTGGAACAGGTATCTTTACTGGTGGAATAAATATTTTATTGTGGATTAGTTATATTGTAATGTTATCACTTTATGCTTTTGCTTTTGGAAGTTATGGTGCTAGTTTTTTTCCAGCAGCAGAACAAATTTTTTGGAAGCATGTGCTTACTACTGCTGTAATCTTGTTATTTACAGGTCTTAATGCATTAGGTGCAACTTTTGTTGGAAAAACAGAAGAATGGATTGTTGGGTTGAAAATTAGTATTTTATTGATTTTTGTATCTGTTGGTTTGTGGACTGTAAATCTTCAACAAGTTCAACCAAGCACTTGGAGTAATCTACCAGAGCTAATTGCTGGTGGAATGATTATCTTTCTTGCATATGAAGGTTTTGAGCTCATTGCAAATGCATCAGGTGATATTAAAAATCCTAAGAAAAATCTACCTCGAGCGTTTTATACTGCTGTTTTATTTGTTATTGGTCTTTATATTCTTATTTCATTTGTGACCGTTGGTAACTTGGCTGTAAACAATATCGTTGCAGCAAAGGATTATGCCTTAGCTGAAAGTGCGAGACCTTTTCTTGGTAATGGCGGCTTTATTTTAATTGCAATAGCTGCTCTTCTTTCTACTTCATCTGCAATTAATGCAACACTTTATGGTACAGCTCGTGTGAGTTATATTATTGCAAAGGATGGAGAATTGCCAAAAGTATTAGATAAAAAAGTATGGAATCGGCCAATTGAAGGTTTGATTATTACAACACTGGTTACTCTTTTTATTGCTAATTTTTTTGATCTTTCCAGCATTTCTGTTATGGGCAGTGCTGGTTTTTTACTTATTTTTGCTGCTGTTAATGCGGCAAATGTTAAACTTTATAAGGAAACCTTAAGTCATAGATGGATTTCTATTATTGGAGTATTAGCCTGTTTAGTTGCATTTATAGTATTATTATGGCAGAGAGCTCTTAGCTATCCAAGCAATTTGATAATATTAGCAATAATGATTGGTTTTTCATTTATAATTGAAATTGTTTATAAGAAGATAACTGGTAGGATAATTCAACCTATTTATAAGGTTAAAAATGTTAATAAATGAGTTTATTAAAATGTATTTAATATTGTAATTTGAGAGGCATGAAAAAATGAAGAAAAAAAATA
>CAYTVM010000467.1:0-1590 GCA_964441685.1 uncultured Atribacterota bacterium
CGAGAAGGGGGACGCACTATCAGTGCTGGAGTGGTAAGTGAAATAATAGAATAGTATCTCGTGAATCGTATCTAGTAAAGAAGTAAATAAATATTAAAATATCTACGCTTTGTTTCTCTAACGAGATACGAGATACGATTCATGAGATAATAATAATTCTTGACACCAAGTATAAAGTATGGTAGATTTAGGCTTGTGCAATTTTATCTTTTATTAGGAGATATATTTAATGAGACAAAGAATAGTATTAGCTTGTAATGAGTGTAAAAATAAAAATTATAATAAATATAAGAGTAAAAAGAATACTCCGGAAAGATTAGAATTTAAAAAGTACTGTAAGTTTTGTAAAGCTCATACTTTACACAAGGAAATAAAATAATTTTAGTTTAAAATATTATTTAAAAATTATTAAGGTCCGTAGCTCCAACGGCAGAGCACTGGACTCCAAATCCGGGGGTTGCAGGTTCAAATCCTGCCGGGCCTGCCATTTTTTTATTAGAATAGAGAAAAATAAAAATTGAATTGGGTGCAAAATGAAAATAAAAATTTTTTTCAATAAAATAAACATTTTTTTAAAAGAAGCTTTAGCAGAGTTAAAGAAAGTTATCTGGCCTACCCGAAAAGATCTTAAAAATAGCACAGTTATAGTTATTTCTTTTATAATTATCGTCTCTATTTTTATTGGATTAGTTGATATATTTTTTACCAAAATACTAACTTTATTTATGCAATAATAAATAATAGATATTTACTATTTTATGCTAAACAAGGAAGAGAGTTAATTATTTACAATGATTTCAAATATAAAAAAATGGTATGTAGCTCATACTTATTCTGGGTATGAAAATAAAGTAAAATTAAATTTAGAGCAAAGAGTTAAATCTATGGGAATGGAAACTCAGATTTTCCAAGTATTAATACCTACCGAAAAAGTTTTAGAGATAAAGTCTGGCAAAAGAAAATATGTACAAAAAAAAGTATTTCCAGGATATGTAGTCATTGAAATGATATTGGATAATAATTCTTGGCAAGTAGTAAGGAATACTCCGGGGATTACCCGTTTTGTAGGCTCAGGAGGGAAACCAGTACCTTTAAAAGAAATAGAAATAGAAAATATATTAAAACAAATGGGAAAAGGCGAGAAAGCACCCAAATTAGATATTGAAGTAGGCGAAAATATTAGAATTGTCGTTGGTCCATTTACCGGGTATACAGGAAAAGTTAAAGAAATTGATTATGAGAGGAGTAAATTGAAGGCTTTTCTTTCCATCTTTGGTCGGGAAACATCTGTTGAGTTAGGTTTTAATGATATAGAGAAATATTAATAGCTAACTAAATAACTTAACGATTAATTAAGCGTAATTGAGGAGGAATTTAATGGCAAAGAAAATAGTTTCCATAATAAAACTACAAATACCGGCTGGCAATGCTAATCCCGCACCTCCAGTAGGCCCAGCTTTAGGTCAGCATGGGCTAAATATTATGGAGTTTTGTAAAGCTTTTAACGAGAGAACAAGGCAAGATGTTGGAACCATAATTCCCGTAATTATAAATGTATATGAGGATAGGTCTTTTACTTTTATTTGTAAA
>CAYTVM010000468.1:0-1589 GCA_964441685.1 uncultured Atribacterota bacterium
CCATAACTGATCGCTCCATGGTTTGCTCCCCAGTTGTTCATCACCGAATAGACATCTCTAAAGGCTCCCTTACCGGTTAAGATAGGGGCAAACCAGGTGGTGGGCCAGGTGGGGTCAGTGCGCTCATCCAAGATGTGATGGATCTGGGGAGAGAGATCTACGGTATACCCTTCGGCAATCTGGATGACCGGTCCTAATCCTTTGATTAGGTTAATTCTTACCATGGTCACCGGCATGACACCTTGCGTATAGAAAGTGGAGGAATACCCTCCTCCCCGGAAATACTCTAAATTAGCCGGAGACCAAGTAGTATTTTGCAGGCAGCTTTTCACTTCTTCTTCGGTGATCTCCCAGAAGGGTTTCATGGTCGATTTTCCGTCTTTCCTCTGCTTTCCGGTAGCATCTAAGGTGGTAGCACCGGAATTGATCAGGTGAAGGATGCCCTCTTTAGCCAAGCCGGTCAGTTCCTTCCCGGTGACCCTCTTTACGGCTGGAGGGCTCCAGTAAGTCCGGATATCAGAAAAGATCTGGGCCCTATCGGTTAAGAGATGGTTGAACAACATAGAGATGCCGTTTAAGCTATCATTTTCGGTAGCAAAGACAAAGGCCTCTCGTATCCCATTCCAATCAAAGGAGGTATTTAAAATCGTCTCCATAAAGTCACCATTGGGAAGATAATCGGTCCATTGTCTTTGACCCTGGAAACCGGCGGCAATCGCATTGTGTCCTTCCGCCTCTTCGGCATAACCCAGATTAATGAGTTTCTTATTACCAATCATGAGATCCCGGGCTATTAAAGTCATCTTGATGACCATCTCCCATTCAGCATCTTTTTGGGAAGGGGAATGTTTTATCTCTTTTTTATTGCGATCTTCTCCCTCCGGACAATTTTTCTTCACCCAGGATAGGGCTTTTTCATATTCTTCTTTATCATAAATCTCTTCTTTTATCCTTCGTGTTATCTCAGACATGTCTAGATATTCTGTTCTCATCCCCAGATAATCGCAAAAAAAGGAAGGAGAAACCTGGGAACCGGCAATGCCCATCGAGACACTGCCGATGGAAAGATAAGATTTTCCCCTCATGGTGGCTGTAGCCAATCCGGCCTTGGTGAATTGCAATAGTTTTTGCTCTACGTCTTCAGGGATACTGTAATCATCCTGATCCTGAACATCTTTACCATAGATACCAAAAGCCGGTAAACCTGCCTGGTCATGACCGGCCAGGGCGGCAGAAAGATAGACTGCACCCGGTCTTTCGGTGCCGTTAAATCCCCAGATGGCTTTAGGGATAAGAGGATCCATATCGATGGTCTCCATGCCATAAGCCCAACAGGGGGTGACACTTATTGATACGCCCACACCTTCTTGTACAAATTTATCGGCACATCTGGCAGCTTCTGGGACGCCACCGATGGTGGTATCGGAAATGACACATTCTACCGATAAGCCATTAGAATGTCTTAGCTTTTTGGTCATCAAATCTGCAGTTGATTTCGCCATGCGCATGGTCTGTTCTTCCAGGGATTCTCTAATCCCTTTTCGACGTCCATCGATGATGGGACGAATACCGACTTTGGGAAGGGTTCC
>CAYTVM010000469.1:0-1586 GCA_964441685.1 uncultured Atribacterota bacterium
TGTGTTAGGATAGTTGTCGCTTAAACAAATTATTGTGGAGGTGATATGCCAAGTTGGAAATATCCTATAATATTAAAACATAAGATGGTTTCACGTTTTTTAGAAAATCCAGAGAATCATATTGGTGAGTTTAGTAAAGAAAATGGAATTCCAGAATCTTGTTTAAGAAACTGGATAAGAGAATCAGAATTTGGTATATTAGGAGACATGAAAAAGAAAAAACATTTTAGATATTGGACATTAAAAGAAAAGTTTGATGCAATATTAGAATATGAAAAACTTTCAAATGATGAAAAAGGAAAGTGGTTAAGGAAGCATGATCTTAAATTAGAAAGATTAGAAATGTGGAAAAAAGAGTTAATTTCACAACTCCAATCAATAGAAAACATTGATAAAGATCCAACAGAGAATAAAAAAATAAAATTATTAGAAAAAGAATTGGATAGAAAAGATAAAGCTTTAGCAGAAGCATCAGCATTATTATTTGCTAAAAAAAAACTGGATTCAATGTTTGGAGAAAAGGACGAGGAAAAATGACATCATTAAATGATAAAAATATTATACTTTCTATAATTAAAGAAGCCGTCTCAAAAGGATCGAGAAAAAGTAAAATATGTGAATTAGTAAATATTCCAATAAGAACAGTGCAAAGATGGGAAATATCTATTAATGATAATCGGCAATATAGAAATTATATCCCCAAGAATAAATTGAGTCCATTAGAAAGGCAAAGAGTAATTGATATTTGTTGTAGTAAACGTTTTGTTGATAAATCACCAAAAGAAATTGTTCCAATTTTAGCCGAAGAAGGCATATATATTGCGTCAGAAGCAACAATATATAGGATATTAAGAGAAGAAAGAATGATGAGTTATAGAGAAAACACCAAGTTTCCAACAAAAAGATATAAACCAAAAGAATTAAAAGCAACTGGTACTAATCAAGTTTGGAGTTGGGATATAACGTATTTAAGGACTAAAATAAAAGGATTATTTTACTATTTATATTTATTTATGGATGTATGGAGTAGAAAAATAGTAGCCTGGGATATATTTGAAGAACAAAGCAGTGAAAATGCAAAGGATATAATTACAAAAATAGATTCAAATATTGATTTGAGAGGCATTTATTTACATTCAGATAATGGTTCACCCATGAAAGGAGCAACTTTTTTAAGTACATTGCAGTGGCTTGGAATCATTCCTTCATTTTCTCGTCCAAGCTGCAGTAATGATAATCCATTTTCAGAATCATTATTTAAAACATTAAAGTATAAGATAAACTATCCAAAAACTTTTAATAATATTGATGAAGTAAAGAAATGGATGGAAAGATTTGTAAATTGGTATAATAATGAGCATAGACATTCAGGAATACAATATGTTACTCCAAACCAAAGGCATACAGGATTGGATAAAAGTATTCTTGAAAAAAGAAAATTAACCTATAAAAAAGCAATGGATAAAAATCCAGAAAGGTGGTCAAAAAAAATAACTAGAAAATGGAATTGGGAATCTATAGAGATTTTAAATCCGGAAACAAAGAATGAAAAATATAACAGGCGACAAATAGCTTGACACTAACCG
>CAYTVM010000470.1:0-1581 GCA_964441685.1 uncultured Atribacterota bacterium
TTTTCTAATAATCTTCCCTTCTGAATCTTGAGAGTCAGTACTTATACCTAAAATCATTTCGCCCTGGTAGTGTTTTTTCATACCTACTAAAAATTCAGCGATTTTTGTAGCTTGACCAACACATATTAATAAGACACCAGAAGCAGAGGGGTCTAATGTTCCCGTATGTCCCGCCTTTGAAATACCTAAAATATTTCCTACTTCTTTTACGGCCTGATATGAACTCATTCCTTTTGGTTTAAATATATTTAAAATACCGTTCATCAAAATTATAAATTATCTTTTCTATTATTCAAATATTTATCCTTATTTTTATACCCAATATATTTAATATCATTAAACAACTCGGAAAGAATATTTTCTTTTATTTCTTCCAATTCTCCAGGACATAAACAACCAGCGGCATTTGGATGGCCACCACCGCCAAATTTACCAGCAAATTTATTTACGTCGAAATTTCCTTTGGAGCGAAAACTAACCTTTATTTTATTTTCTTTAGTTTCTCTAAATAAGGCTGATATTTCAATGTTATTTAAGGTTGTAGCGATATCAATTATTCCTTCTATCTCCTCATCTTTTGCCTTTGTATCATCTAACATTTTTCTGGTAATGCTTAGCCATGAAACTTGATTAGACTCATTCATTTTTAAACTTAAAAGCGCTTTTCCCAATAATTTTAATCCGAAATAAGTATTCCTATTATAAATATTATTTGCAATCAAATGTGGTTTTATTCCGCAGGAAGTTAAATGAGAAGCTACTTCAAATGTTTTTGGACTAGTGTTTGAATACCTAAATGAACCTGTATCCGTTAATATAGCGGTAAATAAACAGGTGGAAATATCTTTATCTAATAAATCTATGTTTACAAATTTAATTAAATTATAAATAATTTCTCCGACCGAAGAAGCTGAGCAATCTACATAATTTAAACTTCCATATTTTTCATTGCTCTCATGATGATCGATGTTTATTACGGTCTTTATATCCTTAAATATTTCGTATGTCTTTCCAATTCTTTTGATATTACTACAATCAAGCACTATTCCCACATCTATGTTTTTTATATCACTACAATTGTTTTCCAAATAATTCACTTTATTACTATCTGGTAGGAAGTTATATATTCTCGGTAATTTATCTTGGTTTAATATAACGGGATTTTTATGTAGTTTTTTTAAAATAAAATAAAGAGCAAGTTCTGAACCAATGCCATCTCCATCTGAATTTATATGGGAAGTAATTAAAAAGTTATTATTTTTTTGTAATACTTTAAAAATTTCATCAATATTATTCATCATTTTCATCTTTCTTTAAATTTAACTGATTTTTATTTACTTCTGTAATAATTTTTAATAGTTTGTAATGATGTTCTAAGTCTTCATCGATTTTAAATTCTATTTTTGGCACGAATCTTAATTTTAAATCTTTTCCCAATTCAACTCTGATAAATTTTGTTGCACTTTTAAGCCCTTCTAAAGCTTTTTTTTGTTGAGCTTCTTCATTAAAAATGGTCACAAAAATACTGGCATATTTTAGATCAGGTGAAACTTTTATTCTAGTGATAGTGACAAATTTTAT
>CAYTVM010000471.1:0-1576 GCA_964441685.1 uncultured Atribacterota bacterium
ATAAATTAGGTCTATTTGTGAAAAAATATAGAAAAAAGTCTTCCTGAAAGCCTTGTAAAATAAGGGTTTCAAGAGAATAATGCGAGGATTGCTTGTACAAGCAAATTTTGCTTTGACTTATACTTTATCCCTCAAAAATGGCACTTTTTTAACTAAAATCCCATCACCTAAAAATCTGAAAGTGGCTTTTTATAAGGGTTTCGTAATTTTGGAAAGGTAAAAATAGGCTAAAAACGGGGGTCGTAATTGCTGATTTTTCGAAAATTGAGGCACGTTTAAAGGCACTCTCCGTGCGTTTTTAGGGCATTCCTGAAGGGGTCTGAAAGCCTTGTAAATAAAGGGTTTCAGAAGCTAATAAAAAAGAGGTTATCTGTCATTTCGAGTATCTTATGAATCATGAAAACTTTTACTGAACTTTTCCCACCGATGCCATATAAATGGTAAATTCCTCAACACCATCAACTCCAAGAATGCTATCTGCAAATTCTTGATCGTAAGCGGCAATAGCACAAGTCCCGGCGCCAATGGCTTCACACGCCAGGTAGAGGTTTTGACAAACATGGCCGGCATCAATGGCTATCACTTTATAAGATGCCCGGCCATATCGCCATTCCGTACGTGCCGGTATCGTGGTCCAAATAAAGGTCACTGCGCTTTTACCGGCGAATGATTGATCAAGGGCGGTATGGGTTAGCAAACCCTCAAGATTTTCGTGTTTAACCACTTCAACCAGTTGATGACTCATCGGCAAATAACGATAAATTGCTTTGGGAATCCCCTCTACCCTGAAAGCCGCAATATAGGTTTCCAGAGCATGTCTGCATCCGGCTGAAGGCACGGTTCTGTAATTTCTAACAGCAGAACTTTTTCCTCGAAGACCTTGGGTTGCCCATAGAAGGAAAGAAAGTTCTTCGAGTTTCATGGTATCTTCAGTGTAAGACCTTCTCGATTTCCTATTGGCAATCGCAGTCTTAACACTTACTTCATGAATTAATTTCCAATCCCCCGGTGCAATAAGGTTTATTCTTTTATCTTCGGGATTACAAGGCTTTTCTGCCGGCGGTGGTTTTATACCTCTGCCCTGGTCTGTCATCGAAAAATCAATGGTTTTCCGAATACTGTCCTTAAGAAAATCTCTAAAATCTTCAGACATAGAAACACCCTCTTTCAATTTTAAGTTAAATTTTTAGTAATCCATACGATCATTCTTATCGATACCAGGGGAACTTGATTATCAGGCTTCTTATGAAAAAATATTATGAAAAGTAATCGAATTATTTAGCTGGGACAAGGGTCCCCTATATCCTGCTGCTTTTCTCTTAATATTACCTGAACCCGATACTTTCATATGTCCGATAAAAGTCCGAAATATGTCTAATATGTCCGATAAATGTCTGTTATAATAGATTCATAGTTCCTTTCCTTTTCTTCCATAAATTCATCCCAGGTCTTTAAAGTGACACTTTAAGACCGACGACCCTCATTGGATGTACTTGACTCCCCATAAAAAGCATGAACAGTTTGCCCTCGATGCTACCTGGATGGGACAATTTCGAGCCTGATTAAAATACTGCCA
>CAYTVM010000472.1:0-1574 GCA_964441685.1 uncultured Atribacterota bacterium
CCATTGTTCCAGGATAAAAATGATAAAGCGGTTTTTTTTCAATAGGATCCATTCCACAAGAGGACACTTTGGCATAGATTAAGGAGTAAAGTTGGTTATCTATATTTTTTCGGACTCGGCAAAAACCAACCTGTCCTTTTTTTATCAGGCATTCTTTGGGGCATAGCAGACATTTTATAATCCCTTTATCTTCGTCGATTAAATCATAAAATAAGGCTTCTCTCATTTTAAAAATCACCTCTTCTGTTAATTCACCAATTGGCCGATTTGCCGATTGACCATCAGCCAATTATTTTCGTATCTCGTATCTAGTATCTCGAAAGAAAAATAAATTCAAACACACAATTTTTTTAATTTTTTAATATTTCTGACTATTTGTTTTTTGCGAGATACGATTCACGAGATACGAATTAGACTTCTGTATTTTTTTTCTTTACTATATACTATATACTATATACTAAATACTAAATACGAATTTAATAATATCTTTTTACTTCAAAGCGATATAATTTTATCTTTTCACCGGGTAAAATCCCTGCTTTACGCTTGGCAATATCAATCTGGTACTCCACTGTATCCACACCCTCTAAATCAGGTAATAATAAACCTTTTTTATAACCACTGCTAACAATTACCCCATATTTTTTTGGGTCAAACTGAGAAATATCCTTAGTTTCTTCGGGGTCAGATAGAATATCTACTGAAATGGTCAAGTCTTTTAATTCAGAAGCGTTTACAGGAGAAAAGCGGGGGTCATCAACAGCAGCACTAATAGCATTTTTTATTATCTCATAGGCTATATTTTCCTGAGTAGGCATGAAAGTTCCTATACATCCCCTCAAATCACCAAATTTTTTAAGAGAAACAAACACACCTGCCTTTTTATTAATCATCTCTTTGGGAAGAGCCAGGGGAGGAGTAATTATTTTTCCATGTTCTATATAGCTTTCAATCGTTTCTCGCGCTAATCTAACATAAATACTTTCATCTTTTGCCTTCATAATTTCTTACCACCTTTATGATTAATTAATAGTTAGTTTTTAGATAAGGAAAAGCGACTTATAGTTTTCAGATTTTAGTTCACTTTAAAAATTTTTTTAAACTCGAAATTCGCAACTTGCAACCTGTATTTTAACTAGGAAACCGGCGAACCGGACAACTGGCTAACTAAACTAATCGGTTAATTGGTGCATTGGTAAATTGGGTAATCGATGAATCGGATTATTGGTGAATAAACTAGCATATCCTAGGCAATTGTTCTCCAGTTAACATATCGACTATTCTTTTTCCACCAATAATAGTATTAAGATAAACCTTCCCCTTCGATTTTCTTACTACTCTCCCGATAATTTTTGATTCTTTTCCATATTTATTCTTTCTCATCTTTTTAAATACTTCTGATGCAATTTCGGAAGGTACAAATGTCACTACTTTTCCCTCATTAGCCAGATATAAAGGATCATAACCTAATATTTCACAAGCTGCCCTTACCTCTTCCTGAACAGAGATATCACCTTCGTTTATCTCAACATCTACTTTTGAAGATAATGCTATTTCATTAAGGGTGGTAGCCA
>CAYTVM010000473.1:0-1571 GCA_964441685.1 uncultured Atribacterota bacterium
AATGATTGCCTATTTATCAGCTATGATTGGTATTATTTCAATCATTTTATTCATCTTTTCAACGGACAATACAATACCTCCATTTACAGGTATTGCCCCACCTGACAGACCACTTCCTGCACCTCTGGGAGTTATGGGTATTTTATACTTATTGGCAAGTTTCATAATTTTTGATATCTCTTCGGCAGTAGATGGTTTTACTACAACTTCAGGCATATGAAAATAAGATTTTTCTGCAACCTCATCATGCGAATACTGTTCCATTGCTTCAATATTATTGTAAATTACATTTTTGCTACCCAATATTTTAACTAGTTCATTAATGGTTTCAGAAGTAACTTTATTGTAAATCACTTTTTGGCCTCTCTTGCCTTGTATGCTTTAAGTCTTCCTATTAAGAGTGGAATGATCTCATGCAAATCTCCTACAATAGATAAATTCGCAATTTTAAATATCTGTGCATCGGGGTCTTTATTAATAGCAATAATATTTTCTGATGTCTGCATCCCTGCAATATGCTGAACAGATCCTGATATACCGTTAGCGATGTACAATGAGGGGGAAATAGTCTTTCCACTTAATCCTATCTGATGGGGATATGTTTTCCAACCCCTATCAACAACATCGCGTGATGCACCGACAGCACCGCCTAGAATATCAGCTAATTCACCTATCATTTTAAATTTTTCTTTTTTCCCAATACCTCTACCAGCAGACACAACTATCTTTGCGTCCTGCACAGTTACCTGCTGCGATTCGTCTTTTATAAACTTTATAAATTTTATTCTTGATTTGAAAATCTCAATATTATATTTCTTATATACGACTTCTCCTTTTCTGTTACTATTGGAAAGAGCAGGTTTTATTGAATGGGGCCTTACTGTTGCCATCTGTGGTTTTGTGTTTGGTGTTTTTATGGTAGCAAGAATATTCCCTCCTATTGCCGGCCTTGTTTGTAAAAGATTATTTGTACCTTCTTCTATGTTAAGAACTGTACAATCTGCTGTAAGCCCCGTTTTTTTCTTAATTGCAATATAAGGCATTAGCGTTCGGCCTAATGTTGTAGCTGCAGCGATAAATATATGAGGATTGTATTCATCTAAAAGTGAAGTTACTACCCTTGCATATGGTTCTATAAGAAAATTCTCTAAATGTTTATCATCAACTACGTATACCTTATCAGCACCTCTTGAAATTAATTCATTTATATCTTCTTTTCTTACGCAATAGCCTAATATTACTGAGGATAGTGGAGAATTTAACTTTTCTGCAAGTTTTTTACCGCGGTTTAATAATTCAAATGAAATCCTATTTAGTATGCCAAGCCTTTGTTCTGCCAATGTCCACACTTCGGTCATTTTTAATCCTCCCTATATTATGTCTTTGGAAATGAGATAATTCATTATTTTATCTATTGCCTTGTTTAAACTATCTTCATCTTTAACTATTAATTTTTCTCCTTCTCTTGATATCTTCTGAGTAAATATCTTAACTACCCTTGTAGGAGAACCATTAAGGCCTAAACAATCATCTTGTGCATTAATAATTTGTGGACCCCATATTGGTATCTT
>CAYTVM010000474.1:0-1564 GCA_964441685.1 uncultured Atribacterota bacterium
TGCCAATATAGGAATTGCCTTCGGCATTAATGGTCCAGGGGAACATGCTGACCACATTAGCCAATGTCGGAAGATTTTTGGTTACCTCTACACCCGCTATTTTTTCCACTTCACTGATATACTGTACCGGAATATAGGCCATATCCACATCCCCGGTCTGAAGCATTAACTTTCTGGTGGTATATTCATTGATGTATTTTATCTGAACATTCTTTATCTTGGCAGGTCCTTGCCAATAATCATCGAACTTCTCCAGTAATACTAATTCTTCCGGTATCCAGGTCTTCAGTACAAAAGGTCCGGTACCGTTTTCAAGGGCATAAAGAGGGTCTTTTTCATTTTCCGGGTCATGGTATTTCCACCAGGTATCTGCTTTCCCATCCCAGGCACCTTGTTCTATGGCCCATTTTTTATCGATAATGGAAGCCCAATTACTGCAATGAGCAAGGATATTTAAGAAAGGACCATAGGCCTGAGCCAAATGGAAAACTACATTATCGCCGTCTACTTTAAGGGTTTTGTCTACATAGTCTGTAAAAACTTTTTTCATCGTTTCTTCATATTCTGACTTGAGTTCTCCTCTGGGATCACCATCCACAAACAAATCACTGTAGTTTTCCACTCCCAAGGTCTCCACAACCACATCTTCGATGCTGTAAGCACCTAAAAGTGGTTCACAAAGCATCCAGGCCGGTCCGCCGGATCTGTCAAATATTATAGCCCTCTTAATGCTATATACGACGTCTTCTGGCGTTAGAATATCCCCATTATGAAATTTAACATTTTTTCTTATGGGAAAAATATAAGTAAAACCATCATCTTTCACTAATCCGTTCTTAACCGAAGGAACCTGGGTAGACAACATCGGAACAAACTCGGAAGTACTTCCCCCTTTATAATTAATTAAATTATCATAAGTTTGGTAGATGACTTCTCCGCTGGCAACATCATAAGCCCATTGTGGATCCAGGGATTCAGGCGCACCAACCGTTGCATAGATGATCGTATCGGGATTTTTAATCTCAGCAAAAGAAAGAGAAGTAAATGCCGTTATTATCAATAACAACAGTACAATTTTGAAAAAGTTACTTTTCATAAATTTAATTCCTCCTTAATTTATAATAATTTTTAAATATTATACAATTAAGAAAGAACAATTTGCAAGAATTGCCCCCTCTCTTAATTTTCTTTTAAAAATGACAAACCTATCTAACAGGATGAAACCGAGGAAATTGGCAGCCTTTTGGTATTTAGTTAAGATGCTTTATTTTTTAAATACTCTTTCAGAAAAAGAAGGATTTTTAATATAATTGTAGTATTATATAAAATAGTGTGAAATTTAAGTTAATATCCATTAAACCGCTTTAATAGAGCAGCAAAACAACTTAACTTTATGCACATCTAAGCAATAAAGATTTAGGCAAAATTAATTTCTTTTAAAGGGGACATTGGAGAATTGGAGATTTTATATTCATCAATGATGTTAAAACCTGACCGAACAAGAAAAGAAAGGAGGATAAAATGACTTTAGAGATTAAAACCATTACCGCTCATTTTATTTTCA
>CAYTVM010000475.1:0-1564 GCA_964441685.1 uncultured Atribacterota bacterium
AATCTATCAATTATATTTTTTCCGAATATTCCTTAAAAGAAATACTTTTATACCATCCTTCACCAATGTAATTTAATACTGGAATGAATTGTTCGGTAGTTATATATCCTGGTAGAGGGGCTACACGGTCATGATCACTTTCTAAAAACCAGGTAGTAGGATAGCCATAAACTTGATATAATTTAGCCAATTCTCTTTCGGTAATCTCTTGCCCATTTTCAACCACTTTATTATTCGACTCAGCATTTACCTTCACCATCACAAAGTTTTCATTTAAGATTCTTTTTACCTCTTCTTTAGAATAAGTTTCTTTCTCCATTTTTTTACAATAACCACACGAATCGGTGTAAAAATCGATTAAAACATATTTGTTTTCCTTTTCTGCCAGAGCCAATCCCTCGTTATAAGATAACCAGTTAAGAGCCAAAGGCTTAGTCTCCTCTACTGCCTCTGTATTCTGTTCGTCTATTTTAAAATATGATTTTAATCCGAAAAAGAATATTATTACTAAGAAAATTACTAAGACCATTATTTTATTTCTTTTTGTAGAAAATATCTTCATTTTTACTTCAAACCTCTTTAATTTTTATTTAAATTTATTTTCTTATCACTTTGCAAATTTCACATAATTTTAATTTTCAAAAACAATTATTTTTTTACTTCATAAAATAAGTAATTATCCTCTGAAAATTATCAGTAAGGATTAAACCGCCGATTAATATCAGTAGTATTCCTCCAATTAACTCAATAGTTTTAAAGTGTTTTTTAATTTTACCGGAGAACAAATAAAACTTATTGACAGCCAGGGCTGTTAATAAAAAAGGAATTCCTAAACCGGCCGAATAAACGGCAAGTAATAGAATACCCTGATAAACGGTTTCCTGAGTCCCAGCGTAAATTAATATTCCTGCCAGAATAGGTCCCACACAGGGAGTCCAACCAAAAGCAAAAGCCAAGCCCATTAAAAAAGGACCTGCTATAATATTAACCGGCCTGGTTTTACTATAAACCCTTTTTTCGTAATCTAAAAATTTTATTCTATATATACCTGACATATGTATTCCAAAAATTATAATGATAACTCCCCCTATTTTCTTTAAAATAAAGGCTTTTTCCAATAAAAAACTACCAAAAAAAGTAGCAGTAGCTCCTAAAAGAATAAATATTAAAGAAAATCCGAGAATAAAAAATAAAGAACTTATAATTATGGCATTTTTATTTTGTTTTTCCCCTTTTTTTATATCTTCTAAAGATATCCCTGAAATGAAGGAAATATACCCCGGTACTAAGGGCAAAACACAGGGAGAAATAAATGAGAAAAGTCCAGCTATAAAAGCTGCTAATAAAGATACTTCGTTCACACTTAATGTTGTCATTATAAGAAAACCTCTTAAATTAGTTTATAATTATTATTTTTTAATTTTAGATTTTTGTTTATAATCTTCAATGGCTTTCGATAAACCATCAGCTGCTAAATTAGAACAATGCATTTTAATGGGGGGAAGTCCACCTAAGGCCTCAGCAACAGCTTTATTTGAAATTTTTAAAGCCTCATCAATATCTT
>CAYTVM010000476.1:0-1562 GCA_964441685.1 uncultured Atribacterota bacterium
ATTATAATCAAGGTCGACCATCTTTAGGGCTTCCCGAACTCTTTTTTCAATTTTTCCTTCTGGTAAACCTAATTTCCCTGGACCAAAAGCTACTTCTTGATAAATTGTTTCTTCAAATAATTGATTCTCGGGATACTGAAATACTAAACCTATTTTTTGTCTTACTAACTTAAGGTTTGCTCCTTTTTTATTTAAATCAATTCCTTCGACGTAAATTTTACCAGAAGTTGGTGTAAGTAAACCATTAAAATGCTGAATTAAAGTTGTTTTCCCGCAACCAGTATGTCCAATTAGACCAATAAATTCACCTTTATCAATCTCTAAATTGATATTTTTTAATACTTCTGTCTCGAAGGGCATTCCCAGACTATAGGTAAAGCATAGATTTTCTAAATGTACAAACATAAACTTTTCACCATATCATCAACTTTTAATGTATGAGGAGATATATTTATTCCTCTTTTATTTAGCCTTAGGGCAAGTTCGGTTATTTGAGGAACATCCAATCTTAATTGTTTTAAAGTTTCTATTTGAACAAACACCTCCTCAGGTTTTCCCATTAGAGCTATTTTTCCTTTATCTAATGCGATTACCTGGCTGGACTCAACCGCCTCCTCCATTAAGTGAGTAATATAAATTATGGTAATATTCTCTTCTCGATTTAACTTCTTAACAATATCTATAACCTCTCTTCGGCCTCGCGGATCAAGCATTGCAGTAGGTTCATCTAAAACCAAATAGGAAGAATGTAAAGCAATTGCACCGGCAATAGCTATTCTCTGTTTTTGCCCACCTGAAAGTAAATGAGGTTCACTTTTTTTGTACTCTTCCATTCCTACAATCTCTAAAGCCCAATCAACGCGTTCTCTCATAATTTGTGTGTTTATTCCAATATTTTCTAAACCAAAAGCGATATCATCTTCTACTGTAGTTGCAATAATCTGATTGTCTGGATTTTGAAATACCATGCCTACTTTTCGTCTTATTTCCCATACTTTGTTTGTATCTCGGGTATTCATTTTATCTACCCAAACATCTCCAGTAGTGGGGATCAGCAAGCAATTCATATGTTTAGCTAAAGTAGATTTTCCCGATCCATTAGAACCTATAATAGAAATAAAATCACCATTTTTTATTTCTAAATTAATAGAATCCAAGGCTTTTATTTGATCTTTTTTATTATAATTATATATATGACTCAGATTTTCAATTTTAATCAAAACGTTCACCACTTATAATATAGTATATAGTATATAGTAAAGAAGTAAAGAGATAGGATACAGAATCTATATTTCAACATCTCATGATTCGTATCTTGTTTTAACTAGCGTATAGCGTTTAGCGTGGAGCGTATACATTTGGTTATATATTTAGTTAATAAATCAAGTACAAACCAATTAACTAATTAACTATATAAAGTTTAAACTATCTAATGAATATTGAAGGGTAATAAGTATGGCTTGATTTATCAAGCCTGTTTCAGATCTAATCAATTCGCTACCAAAAAATGGCAAATACATAGCAGGCATTCTATTTATGATACTATACGCTATATAGGTTTT
>CAYTVM010000477.1:0-1545 GCA_964441685.1 uncultured Atribacterota bacterium
TGAAGTAAATTGGTTGAAAAAGGTACTTATAAACTAAAAAAAGGTTTGGCTGAGATGTTAAAAGGCGGCGTAATCATGGATGTGGTGAATGCAGAGCAAGCGAAAATTGCCGAAGAAGCCGGCGCAGTGGCAGTTATGGCCCTAGAAAGAGTTCCTGCTGATATTCGCGCAGCAGGTGGTGTAGCCAGGATGGCTGACCCTAAAATAATAAAAGAAATTATGAAAGCGGTAACTATTCCTGTCATGGCTAAGGCTAGGATTGGTCATTTTGTAGAAGCACAGGTTCTTGAAGCTTTAGGAGTAGACTATATTGACGAGAGCGAAGTATTAACTCCTGCTGATGAGAGTTATCATATAAATAAATTAAATTTTAAAGTTCCTTTTGTCTGTGGGGCAAGAAACTTAGGTGAGGCCTTGAGAAGAATAGGAGAAGGTGCGGCCATGATTAGAACTAAAGGAGAACCAGGAACGGGGAATATTGTGGAATCGGTAAGACATATGCGCCAGGTTATGGATGAAATAAGAAGATTAATAAATATACCAAAAGAGGAATTGATGGCCCAGGCCAAAGAATTAGGCGCTCCTTTTGAACTTTTACAAGAAGTAGCTCAAAAAGGAAGATTGCCGGTCGTTAATTTTGCCGCCGGAGGAGTAGCCACCCCTGCAGATGCTGCTTTAATGATGCAATTAGGTGCTGATGGAATATTTGTAGGTTCAGGGATATTTAAAGCAGATAATCCAAAAATAAGGGCGAAAGCAATTGTAGAAGCTACTACCCATTACGATAACCCGAAAATGATCGCTCAAGTTTCAGAAGGATTGGGTGAAGCGATGAAAGGGATAGAAATTTCTCAAATTGCTGTAGCCGAAAGAATGCAGGATAGAGGATGGTAAACTAAATATCAGACAGATAAAATGAACCAGAGAGGAGCTGAAAGGGTAATCTTGAAAATTGGCGTATTAGCCCTACAGGGAGCAGTAGAAGAACATTTAAGGATGATAAAAGAGTGTGGTCTTGAGGGAGTTAAGGTAAAAACAGTTGAAGATTTTAAAAAAATCGACAGGTTAATAATACCCGGAGGTGAAAGCACCACTATTGGGAAATTAGCCAAGATATATGGCTTAGACCGAGAGATTAGCAAAAGAGGTAGAGAAGGGATGCCTATATTTGGGACCTGTGCAGGCATGATTTTGTTGGCAAATAAAGTTATAGGCAATGAGCAGATAAGATTTAATTTAATTGATATTTTAGTAGAAAGAAATGCTTTTGGAAGACAGGTAGATAGTTTTGAAGCTGACTTAAATATAGAAGATTTTACCGGGAAACCTTTTAGGGCAATTTTTATTAGGGCTCCTTATATTAAAAAAGTAGGGAAGGAAGTAAAAGTTTTAGCCCAATTTGATGGAAAGATTGTAATGGCCCGACAGAAAAACATTTTGGTATCTTCTTTTCACCCAGAATTAACTAATGATTTAAGAGTACATGAGTACTTTTTAAAATATGCAAAATAATCCTTGACAATACCTTTTATCTTTGTTAGTATG
>CAYTVM010000478.1:0-1544 GCA_964441685.1 uncultured Atribacterota bacterium
TAGAAAAAGGTTTGGTTATTGAATACCAGGGAGAAGGAGCGGAAAAGTTTTCGGTTAAAAAGGATACTTTAATCGGCAAATCAGTTGAACTAGTTTTAAAAAAGATAGGTCAGGATAAATCTAAAAAAGGATTAAAGATCAAGGCTTTTAACCAAATTCCGATTACCCGGGGGTTGGGCAGCAGTGCATCTGCCATAATAGGGGGAATAGTGGGAACAGCTAAACACTATAATGTTAATTTAACCAATCGGGAGATACTTGAGCTGGCTCTCTCTTTAGAAGGACACATGGACAATATTGTTCCTGCTCTAATTGGGGGGTTTACCTTGGCTTATAATACAGGCCAAGAGGAGATAAGGTGGGCCAAGATTAAAACGCCGCATGATTTAAAAATTGTGGTGGCGATACCTGATTTTACTTTAAACACAGGTGAGATGAGGAAAGTTTTACCTCGGGAAATTGCTTTATCTGAGGCGATATTTAATTTAAGCCGTTCCGCGCTTTTAGTGAATGCCCTACAAAATTCAGATTGGGAAGTGTTGGCTGAGGCTATGGAGGATAGGCTTCACCAGCCTTATAGGGCGCCCTTTATTCCGGGGATTGAAGATATGTTTTTAAAAATAAAAAAAACGGGTTTAGCAGGTGTTGCCTTAAGCGGATCGGGACCCTCGATTATCTCCTTAACTAAAAAAGATTCAGAGGAAGCAATAAGCAAGATAATGAAAGACTCTTTTTTAGATGCAGGAATAACTTGTCGGGTCTTAGTGTTGGAAGCAGATTTAGAGGGAACTAAACTCGTATTTCGTATCTCGTGAATCGTATCTCGGAAAATAGCGGATAGCGTTTAGCGTAAAGCGTATAGAAATACTGTAATAAGTAATTTTTAATGATTAACAAGATCACGTTTCTTGAATTGATAAAAACAGGTTTCTTATTACAAGTTACACATTACGCAATTTATAAATAAATCGGTTAACTGGATAATTGAATGAATAGGTGAATCGGTAAATTGTTGAATTGACACCAGCTGATACACCGGCTAACTGTTAAATGTTTAATGGGCAGGTTTTTATTAATGCAAAAAATTATAGTGCAAAAATACGGAGGAAGCTCGGTAGCAGATATCGAGCGGATAAAAAAGGTAGCCGAGAAAATAGTAGAAAAAGCAAAAGAAGGGAGTAAAGTAGTGGTAGTAGTTTCGGCGATGGGAAAGACTACTGATGAACTAATCAAGATGGCCGGCAAAATTACCTCCTCTCCAAATGAGCGAGAGCTAGATATGCTAATTTCTACCGGCGAACAGGTTTCTATAGCCCTGTTAACTATGGCCATTCATGTTCTTGGATGGGATGCTATCTCTTTTACCGGGATGCAAGCAGGGATTATTACCAATGCCGTTCATACCAAGGCCAAGGTTGCCGCTATAAAACATAAAAAAATAGAGTTAGCTTTAAAAAAAGGCAAAATAGTGATCGTAGCCGGTTTTCAAGGTATTGACGCAAATGGTGATATTACTACTTTAGGCAGAGGAGGGTCGGATACTA
>CAYTVM010000479.1:0-1540 GCA_964441685.1 uncultured Atribacterota bacterium
AATCTTTAATTAGCTTTCTATCTCCCTATACTTTCTTATTTTTTCATCTATCACCCTCTTTTCCTTTTTTATTTCACCTACAAGAATTACTTTACCAAGATTTCACACTGTATTTAATGATTAGGCTATTCCTAAATAAGCGGCTTTTATATGTTCATTCTTGGCTAGCTTATCAGCCTTATCATGAATAGATACCGCACCTGCTTCTAGCACATATCCTCTATCTGCTATATTTAAAGCAACTTTTACATCTTGTTCAACTAATAATATGCCAATCCCTCTTTCCTTCCTTAATTTAGCTATGATATCAATTAAATCATCTACCACTACCGGAGCCAATCCTAAAGAAAGTTCATCAATGATAAGTAATGTTGGATGGGACATTAAGGCTCTTCCTATAGCACACATCTGCTGTTCGCCACCAGACAAATTCCCGGCAAGTTTTCTGCTATACCCCTTTAACGGTTTAAAAAGGGCATAGACAAAATCTAAATCTTCTTTTACACTTTGGTCATACTTTCTTTGAAAAGCACCCATTAAAAGATTGTCTTCTACAGTTAATCCAAAAAATAAATGTCTTCCTTCGGGAGCAAAACCGATTCCCATTTTTATTCTTTCCGGAGAAGCCATTTTAGTAATATTGTTTCCGGAATAAAATATTTCACCTTTAGAAGAGGGAATCATACCTACAATGCTCTTTAATAGAGTACTTTTCCCCGCTCCATTTGCCCCGATGACGCACACCACCTCTTTTTGTTTTACTTCCAGGCTTATGTTCCACAGAACTTGAATTGCATCATAACCTACATCAAGATTGGAAACTTTCAATAATTGATTATCCTCCATTATTTGCCTCCTTAATCCCCTTGGCATATCTCTTGCCTAAATATGCTTCAATCACTGCTTGATCATTTATTACTTTTTGAGGTGGACCTTCCGCTATTTTTTTACCGTGGTGCAAAACGACAATTCTATCTGAAATTCCCATTACCGCTTTCATAATATGTTCAATATATACTATAGTTAAGTCTTTTTCCTGTCTGACTTTTTTTACTAAAATACTTGCCTCTTCCACTTCTGTCGGGTTTAAACCGGCCATAACTTCATCTAAAAATAATACTTCGGGTTCCATGGCTAAAACTCGGGCAAATTCCATTTTCTTTAGATCAGGTAAAGTGATATCGCTGACCGAAGAATCTTTTTTACCCTCCAAGCCTACTAGTTTTATAATTTCTCTGGCTCTTTTGGATGCATTTTTCATATCAGTATTCCTCTTATCTCTTCCAAAAAGGGAACCGACTAATACATTTTCCTCTACCGTCATTCCTATTAAAGGTTTCACTACTTGAAAGGTACGGGTTAATCCATACCGGGCTATCTGATAAGGTTTTAAATTGCTTATATCTAAATCTTTAAAAATTACTTTACCTGCAGTCTTGGGAAAAGCACCGGTAGCAAGATTAGTAAGGGTGGTCTTCCCAGCACCATTAGGACCAATTAATCCCACTATTTCACCCTTTTTTACTTCAAAGCTAACCTC
>CAYTVM010000480.1:0-1523 GCA_964441685.1 uncultured Atribacterota bacterium
TAGAGTTAGCCAAAAGAATACAAAAAGGAGATCACGAAGCCAAGAAAAGATTGGTAGAGTCAAATTTAAGATTGGTAGTAAGTATTGCCAAAAGATATGTAGGGAGAGGAATGTTATTTTTAGATCTTATCCAGGAGGGTAATATGGGCCTAATAAGAGCTGTAGAAAAGTTTGACTATAAAAAAGGATATAAATTTAGTACCTACGCTACCTGGTGGATAAGACAGGCGATAACCAGAGCTATAGCAGATCAAGCCAGAACTATTCGCGTTCCTGTCCATATGGTAGAGACTATTAATAAGTTAATAAGGGTATCGCGCCATCTTTTGCAAGAATTAGGGAGAGAACCGACCGTTAAGGAAATAGCTGAAAATATGGAAATTACTGAAGATAAAGTAAGGGAGATATTAAAAACTGCCCAGGAGCCTGTTTCCCTAGAAACTCCCATCGGAAAAGAAGAAGATAGTCACTTAGGAGATTTTATAGAAGATAAAGATTCACCTGCCCCTCCTAAAATTGCGACTTATACTCTTTTAAAAGAGCAATTAGACGATGTTTTAGAGACCTTGACTTACCGAGAGAAGAGAGTGTTGGAATTGAGATTTGGAATTGCCACCGGACATCCTCATACTTTAGAAGAAGTTGGTAAAGAGTTTGGAGTAACCAGAGAAAGGATTCGTCAAATCGAAGCCAAGGCATTAAGAAAATTAAGACATCCTAGCAGAAGTAAAAGATTGAAAGACTATTTAGAATAAAAATTAGAAGACTATTTTTAAAATTATCAATATAAATCAAAAAATATTCTTTGTTTAATCAAAAAATATTGAATGAACATATTTTTTTAAGTATAATTACATGGGAATATTCCTCGGTAGCTCAACGATGGAGCATCCGGCTGTTTTTGGAGAATAGATATCCCTTTGTATTTGTCTACACTCTGGTTTTTTCCTTCTTTCCAGATTGGCAGTCCTTCGTAATTGTTATTATCCTTACAGTGTTTGTTTGTCTTTATAGAAGTCGAGTAGCCAGTATTCTTCTTCTTATTGTCTATATTCTTGACAGATTTATCTACATATCTACGATCTTTTTTCCCCAAAAATCCCTTACACTTATCCAATCATCTGGCTTTTTTCACTCTAATTTGGGGATTAATTTTTATTCAAGCAATCAGGGCAATGTTTGTGTATCACCACCTTAATAAATAACAATCAGTTAACCCTGAAAACGATTGTAAATAACAAATACACCCAAGCTTATAACACTTATTCATTGCTTATAACAAAGTTGCGAAACTCGTCCTGTCTAGGGACCAAATAACAGTTATTTTTGTTACTTTACTGAAAAATTAGCTGATTTAATTGAGTATTTTCTATGGTTATACTCTTCTTAAAAGTTCTGAAGCTGACCAATAGGGGAGGGGGAGCCAAGACATTCCCAGCCCTTTGGCCTTTGCTGAAGGACTTTTCTTTTTTAAATTATTTTTGTAAAAAAGAAGGATTTGTAAAATTTCTGTTGTATTCAAT
>CAYTVM010000481.1:0-1523 GCA_964441685.1 uncultured Atribacterota bacterium
CCCGGGGATATCGAGATCCGGTTTAACTGTTATTGCTGGATTATCAAGAAATTTAGACCGGGAATTTGCGGCAAAATATTCTTTTATACTATCTGTACCGATTATTTTAGGTGCTTCAATGTTTAAAATTAGGGAGTTATCTTTTTTAAATATTAATATATATACTTTGATATTATCTGGATTAACAGCAGCTATAGCAAGTTACGGGGCTATGAAAGTATTTATTAAACTATTAAAAAAACGTAAAATTTACTTTTTTTCATACTATCTTTGGATCTTATCTGCTTCAACAATTTTAATAATTTCAACGAGAGGATATTAAAAAATTGAAAATAAAGAAAAAAAATACTAAAAATGAAACAATAAGCATATTAATTATTGCATTTTCTTTGTTTTATATTTTCGCTTTTATCTTTACAAACAAAATGGGAATTATAGGAAAAATAATTGTTCAAACGGCTACACGTAATATTGGTCTTGGCGCCTACATCTTCCCCTTCTTGTTATTATTTTGGGGAATTATACTTCTTCTTAAATATAAACTAATCAATTCTTATCATAAATTTTTGGGTATTAGCTTTTTATTTATTATATTTCTTGCATTTATTCACCTAAAATTGTTATTGCTTGACGATCCTTATTTATTGTCAACCAAAGGAGCAGGCGGAGGTTTGTTAGGATATTATTTTGCCAATTCATTATATCTTTACTTTGGAACAAAAGGTGCTTATCTTGTTCTCATTTCTCTCAGTTTAATATCTGCCTTATTCATAACTGAAATTTCATATTTTTATATTTTTAACAATCTAAGAAATAATGTAAAGAAAGTATTAAATAATATTTATAATATTTTAAAAAATATCAGAACAAAATTGTCTAAAACTTCAAAACGCAAAGAAGTACTTGACTATCAAGAATACGAAATAGACGAGATACCTAAAAAAATATTTAGATTTAAAAAAACAAAGAAAAAAGAAAAAAAACTAGAATAAAAAATTATTAATAAAGATTCCCAAGTGTTAAAACGAAAATCCAAAACAGAAAACTATCAAGTTCCGCCTTTATCTCTACTTTCTGACTCGTTAGCTGAAGATAAAACGGATACTAAATTAAATATTGAAGAAAATATAAAAAAACTCGAAAGTACTTTTAATAACTTTGGGATTAATGCAAAAGTAGTTGGGGTTATTCATGGACCAACGGTTACTCGATATGAAATTCATCCTGCACCTGGTGTAAAAATATCTAAAATAACGAATTTAAGCAATGATATAGCTTTATCTTTTGCCGTAGCTTCAGTCAGAATAGAAGCTCCAATTCCCGGTAAAAATGCGGTGGGAATCGAAGTCCCTAATCGTAAAAGAGTAAATGTGTATTTAAAAGAAGTATTACAAAATAATGAATTTCAAAATGATAAATATAAATTACCTATTGCTTTGGGTATAGACATCGGAGGTAAGCCTATCATCGCAGATTTAACTGAACTTCCCCATTTATTAATTGCCGGGGCGACAGGATCAGGA
>CAYTVM010000482.1:0-1515 GCA_964441685.1 uncultured Atribacterota bacterium
CATGTGTTAGGCACGCCGCCAGCGTTCATCCTGAGCCAGGATCAAACTCTCCGTAATTCTGAGGATAAGCCAGGAACTTAAGAATAAATCCCTAAGTCCCTTTTTCATCCCCATCTTTCTCTAAGACCGTTCCCTTTGGGTAAAGGGGGTCTTACCATAAAACATTCAAAACATCTGGCTGGGTACTATAGATTTTTCAAAGAACGGAAATCATCTTCATTTTCGGAAGTGACAGACTTCATACTAACAAAGATAAAAGGTATTGTCAAGGATTATTTTGCATATGTCATTTAAGAATCAAAACCGGACTGTTTTTTAATGATTTAAAGTTTAAAAGTGGACTAACCTGGAATACTAAAAAGATGTAATATAGAACAAAGCATAAAGAGAAAACCAATGCACCACCACATAAGAAAATACAGCTTCTGATTGTACCAGATAAAGAATCCGGTCTATCTGAAGTAAAATTCTTGCATGAAGTTGAGCTTTTAGGTATACAAAAAGTTAAAAATATTGAGCTTAATTTAGTCCGGTTTTGATTCTTAAATAGTCCACTTTTGAAATTTAACTAACAGAGTAAATTAAAAAAAATCGATGTTTTATTCAGCTGATATTTCATGAGGTGTGCCATATTTTTCTATAACTTTCTCATCTGCTAACACAATTTCCCAATTAATTTCTACGCCACTAGCCTCCAAAACCATTTTTGAGCTTCTGTCACTTGTGGACCAATTCCATCCCCCGGAATTAATGAAGCTGACGACATACAACATTTGGCGTACAAGTTAAATATTTATATAAAATGGTCATCACTTTTATTTTAAACTAAAAATATATAGTAAAAAGCCACCATTCGAAATTTAAAACTATTTTTCTAATATACTATTACTTCTAATGATATGAAGGCGGATTTACCCGACCCGATCCCTTATGGTTCCGACGAATCGAAACCTACCGTTTCACCCTTATCCTGTCCTCTCCCTTCAGCAGAGAAGGGTACTAAAGATTTCAGTTCTTCATCACTAAAACTAGTTACCCTGCCTTTTACATATTCTTTGTCAATATATTCCTTTATCTTTAAAACCATCGGATCTCTTTTGCTTATTCTTCTTTCTCTTTCTAATTTAAAATATTTATTCATCCAAACAGCAATCCCAGCCAGCCCTGAATGGGAACTAACTGTTACTACCACAGGTTTATTTAATATTTTTTCTGTATCAAATATATTGTAAATTTCTTCATCCTTTAATATTCCGTCCGCATGAATTCCTGCTCTGGTTCTATTAAAAGCATCCCCCACAAAAGGAGTTCGAGAAGGTATTTGATATTTAAGTTCCTTCTCAAAATAATTAGCTATCTCAGTAATAACTTTCAATTTCATATTTTTTGTCGTCCCTCTAAGTTGAGTATATTCAATAACCATTGCTTCCAGGGGGCAATTTCCCGTTCTTTCACCTATCCCTAAAAGAGAGGTATTCACAGCTGAGGCACCATAAAGCCAGGCTGTAGTGGAAT
>CAYTVM010000483.1:0-1508 GCA_964441685.1 uncultured Atribacterota bacterium
TCACTACCGTAGGACAGAGATAGACCCTGTGGGAGCTGCCATAGATGTTATCAATAAAATATATAATCAGGTAATGGAAAGGGATTATAAAATTAAGAAAATTGTTGCCGGCACTACCGGAAGCGGGAGACAGCTTACTGGTTTTATCGTCGGAGCTTCCAAAGAACATATTGTTGATGAAATCACCGCACAGGCTGCAGGCATCATTACAGTATATCCTCAAAAAGAATTTAGCATTTTTGAAATCGGCGGACAGGATTCAAAATTTATTAATATTGATCAAGGTGTAGTGGTTGATTTTGCAATGAATAATGCCTGTGCCGCTGGAACCGGAGCATTGCTTGAAAAATATGCCATGCGCAGAGGTATTAAAATGGAAGATTTTGGAGATATTGCATTAAAAGCAAAGATTCCCCCTGATATAGATAGCACTTGTGCGGTTTTATCAGAGCAATCAATCATAAAATACGAACAAAACAATGTATCTTTAGAGGATTTATGTGCTGCCCTTACCTTGGCAACCGCAAGAAACTATTTAGCAAAGGTAATTAGCGGCCTCGAAATAAAAGAAAAGGTTGTTTTTCAGGGTGCAACTGCCTTTAATCTCGGACAGGTTGCTGCCCTTGAAACTGTTCTTGGAAAAGGAATCATTGTACCTCCCTGGCCGCATATAACTGGCGCAATAGGTGCAGCAAAATACGCCTATGATACTTTTCATTTAGGTAATTTTAGAGGATTTAAAAAAATATCAAATCTAAAATACAATGTAGGCCCTTACGAATGTATCAACAAAAATTGTGGAAATGACTGCAATATAACCAGGGCTGAAATTAAAGGTAAAGAAAAGATATTTTATTTTATAGGTGACAGATGCCAGAGATACAGTGCAAAAAAGGATGAGAAAAAAATAAAACCGTCTAACTTATTTAAAGAAAGGCAGAAAATAATGGAGGACGCATGTAAATGAGAGTAGGAATTCCCAGGGGTTTGTTATTTAATGATTTCTCACCTTTTTTTATTCCTTTTTTTAATTATCTAGGCATAAAAACTATTGTTTCAGATGAAACGAATAGGAAAATAATTAATCGCGGTTTAGAGATAGTGCCGGCAGAATATTGTTTCCCGGTTAAGGTAGCCTATGGTCATGTTGATAATCTTCTAAAAAAAGGTGTAGATTTTATTTTTATTCCCCATATTGCAAATACAGGAGAACCAACTCGTGGCTATAAGTATAGTGTCACCTGTCTATGGACACAGTCTACACCAGATCTCATGATATCTGCACCAAAGTTGATTAAAGAAGGTCTCAATCTAAAAAACTTACTTTCTCCTTCACTATTTTTTGACTGGGGGTTAAATCATATTGAGGATCAGATGAAGAAAACTGTAGCAAAGATGGGTTATAGCACAAAAAATGTTAGGGCTGCACTTCAAGAAGGATTAGCAAACAAAAAAAGGTTTGATAAGAAAATTGAGGAAAAAACAAAAGAAGTCTTTGATTCTATTCA
>CAYTVM010000484.1:0-1483 GCA_964441685.1 uncultured Atribacterota bacterium
ATAGCCATCAATTTTATTGAGTTTCGGAATAAAAAGACATCATTTTCTTTTGCCAGACGAATCAAAGTTCCCCCAAATATATCTCCTTCATTTTTAGTATTTCCCTTTTCATAATCTCTTTGAAATGAGGTTTTAGTATCGTAGGGAAAGCTCTGGGCTTTTTGTATGGTTTTCTCTACGATGCCTTGCTCAAAAACTATATTTTTTACTTTCGCCATTAAAACAACTTCTTTCATGATATTTTCTGTCATCTGTTTTAGCTTATTATCTGCAAGTACCCCTCCTATTGTTTTCCCGGAATAGGTAGTCATTAGACTAAATGCTGTAATAAATATATACTTTTCCCATATTGCAGGATAAGGATTATCATACCAGGTGTTTTTAATCCCCATTTCATTTAAGAATTCAATAAGAAACCTGTAATCATAGTTTAAGTGTTTCGGGTCTTTGCCAAAGATGATATGTCCCTCGGGACCTTTTTGTCTGATGGTTCCGGGTTTTTCAATACTGGAGGAAACATAGACACTTGCGGGTGAGACTATTGCTTTTTGTAAACTAGTCCTGATGCGTTCATAAATATCTACGCCGTTAAGCAAGGGGAGAATGATCGTATCAGCGGATATATTTTTTGAAATTGATGCAACAGCATTATCCAAGTCATACCCTTTTACGCATAGTAAATATAAATCCGGGGCAGGAATATGTCTTACATTATCTGTCGCAATATTCGGAAAGCAATAAAATTCCTCTTTATCAGTAATTAGATGCAGCCCCTGTTGCTGAATGGCTTTTAAATGTTCCCCTCGGCCAATAAAATAGACCTGTATAGCACGGTTACCCTTGCTAATTTCATGAGCTATTCTGCCGCCAAAATATCCGCCTACACCTCCAATACCATATATACATACACTTTTAATTGTTTTACTCATAGCCTAACCCTTTCTATTTATTTTAAAATCAATCTTGATTCCGCCCATTATTAGACTAAATTTTATTAAGTTTAAATTATCCTTTAAGATTTTTATAATTTTATCAGTTTTTGTAATTTATGCAAATTTATGTAGATTTCTTGACAATAGAACTTTTTTACGCTAAATTGATAAATACTTTTAGTTGCGGCATAAATCTAAAAACTATCATTCAAAATAAATAATTGAGGAGGGATTAAAAATGAATTTAATTGACTTTGGCACTTTAATTCCCTTCGTCCTGATCACTACCTTCACTCCGGGACCCAATAACCTGAGCTGTGCCTCCATGAGTATTAATTTTGGGATTAGAAAAACCATGAATTACCTTTATGGCATTGTAACCGGATTTTTCTTACTGCTATCGCTCTGTGGATTTTTTTCTAACCTGCTTTTTACAGCCATTCCCTCTGTTGAACCTATTATGCGCTGGATTGGAGCGGCCTATATTCTCTACCTGGCCTATGGCACTTTTAAAGCCAGTTTTTCTTTTAAAGAAAAGTCTAACCAGTTTC
>CAYTVM010000485.1:0-1463 GCA_964441685.1 uncultured Atribacterota bacterium
ATAGATTGTGGGATGTTTCAAGGGAACAAATCAATTAACAAGATGAACTACGAACCTTTTAGCTTTAATTCCAAAGAGATTGACTTTCTGGTTCTATCTCATGCCCATATAGACCACAGTGGGAGGATACCTAAATTAATTAAAGAAGGTTTTAAGGGAGAGATATACGCGACTAAGGCAACTGCTGATTTATGTTCTATTATGCTTCCCGATAGCGGACATATTCAGGAGATGGAGAACGAATGGGATAACCGGAAGAGAAGAAGATCAGGAAAAAAGTTGAGAGAACCTCTTTATACCATGAAAGAGGCGGAAGAGAGCTTAAGAAATTTTATACCGGTGTTATATGATCAAAAAATAGAATTGAACGAAGAAGTGACTTTAAGATTTAGAGACGCCGGGCATATATTGGGGTCCTCCATAATTGAATTGTGGATAAAAGAAGAGGGAGATAGAGAGATTAAGTTGGTATTTTCAGGTGATTTGGGGAGACGGAATAGGCCTATTTTAAGAGATCCTTATCTTATTGATGAAGCAGATTACCTGATCATAGAATCAACTTACGGAAATAGGCTGCACCCCCCTTCAAAAGATGATGCCAAAGAACTGATCTCTATTATCAACGCTACCGTAAAAAAAGGAGGGAATGTAGTTATTCCTTCTTTCGCCGTGGAAAGAGCCCAGGACATAATCTATGAGCTCAACAAATATTATAGTGAATACATTAAAACCGAAAACCAGAATTTTTTAGATGTACCGGTTTATGTAGATAGTCCGCTAACTGCCTCGGCGACAGAGATATTTTCGAGAAATCCGGACTGCTTTGATGAAGAGACTTTAAAACTTATAAATATAGGAAATAACCCTCTTGATTTTCATAATTTAAAATTTACACGTACCACAGAAGAATCTAAGCAGATAAATTTTTCCAAAGAAAGCAAAGTAATTATTTCAGCCAGCGGGATGTGTACTGCCGGGAGAATAAAACATCACCTGAAGCATAATCTGTGGAGAAAAGAATCCAGCATTGTATTCGTGGGCTATCAAGCTCAGGGAACTTTAGGAAGAAGAATAAAAGAAGGGGAGAAAGTGGTTAAAATATTTGGGGAAGAAATCCAGGTAAATGCCGAAATATATTCTTTAGAAGGTTTTTCAGGGCATGCCGATAGAGAAGGGATCATACAGTGGATAAAAAGTATTAAAAATAAACCCAAGAAAATATTCGTGGTGCACGGAGAAGAGGAAGCAACTGGGGAAATTTCTAGAAAAATCGAAGAGGAATTAAAAATTAAGACCTATATTCCAGAATTAGGAGAAAGTGTATCTATCGAAGGGGAAAGCGTTTTGCCTGGTGAAAGATTAGAGATAAATGGAAAAAGCGAAGAGTTTCGTGAAATAGAGGAAAGTGTTGAAAAATTAAAATCAATATTCTGGTTAACATTACAAAGATTGGAGCATAAGAC
>CAYTVM010000486.1:0-1322 GCA_964441685.1 uncultured Atribacterota bacterium
TGTTACATAGCACCGCATACCTTACACGTTTATAGCAGCATAGAGTCTTACACTTTAATGTAAGATCTGTAGCAGTGCATGTCTTACGCTTTCATGAGTTATATAATACCTCCAAAAGGAGGTGACTACTCATGAAAGAAGAATATAATATTAGGATTGAAGCCATCAAGCGATTCCTTGCTAGGGAAAGACCGGCTTCCAATATCTATCGTTCTTTAAACAAAAACAGACAATGGTTCTACTTTTGGCTTAGACGTTATCAGGTACATGATGACCATTGGTATAAAGATAGACCAAAAGTAAATAAAACCATTCACCATAAAATTGATAAAAAGCTTGAGATCTTAATTTGTAATATAAGAAAAGAATTAACGCAAACCAAATATGCTCAGATAGGAGCCTGGGCTATCCAGTGGGAGCTGAAAAATCTGGGAATAAAACCCCTGCCTATCTGGACTATAAATCGTATTATCAAGAGAAATAATCTGGTTAAAAAACCCAAGATCTTTGAAAAACGGAATAAACTGTATCCCTATATTAAGCTTTACTCTCCTAATAACTTACACCAGCTTGATATCGTTGGCCCCAGATATTTAAGTAAAGGCGAAAAATTTTTCTCTTTTAACCTGATAGATGCCTTTAGCAATACGATTAAGATGAAAGCTTATCCGGGTAAAAAGGATATCTTTGCCACCGATTCCTTGGTATCTGCCTGGCAAGTATTGGGGATACCCAAATATTTACAAGTGGACAATGGATTATCCTTTAAGGGTTCAAATCGTCATCCCCGGACCTTCGGGGCGGTCATAAAACTGTGCCTGTATTTAGGGGTTGAAATGATCTTTATCCCAGAGGCTGAACCCTGGAGGCAAGGTGTTATCGAAAAATTCAATGATGTCTATGACAAGATGTTTTTTAGAGCCCAGGTCTTTTCTGACCTTACTCATTTAAACGAAGAATCTTTGGTCTTTGAGAATTTCCATAACCATAACCATTGTTATAGTAAACTCAAAGGCAAAACACCCGATATTATCCACAGATCAAAAAGGAAAATATTATTATCAAAGAACTTTGACTTACATAAAGGATATATTCCATTTACAGATGGTAAGGTCTCCTTTATACGGTTAACTAATCAAGAAGGTAAAGTTCGGTTCTTTAGTGAAACCTTTTTAGTTGACAAAGATCTGGTACATGAATATGTTAAAGGAACCATTTTTACTCAATCTGGTTTATTAAAATTTTACTATGATAAAAAAGTAATTAAAATTTATAATTATGAAATCAATAGACACTAGCAAAGCTCAATGTGTAAGGTATGC
>CAYTVM010000487.1:0-1135 GCA_964441685.1 uncultured Atribacterota bacterium
ACAATTTTAAGAGATTTATAATTAGAATAAAATGCTCTCTTTTTTACTTCCTTTATAAGGGGAATAAGTAGTTTATCTCCTTCGTTAGTTATTCCTCCAACTAATACCACCATTTCAGGATTCAATATATTGGCGATATTGGCAATAGCTATACCTAAATATGAAATGGCATCTTCAACTATATCTGAGGTTAAAATATCACCTTTACGAGCGGCTTGAAAAATTGATTTTAATCTGAGTGAATCAAATAAATTATCATTATCAAAGTTTAAGAATTCGCTCTTTATTCCCTTTTTAATTCTATCTATAATTCTATTTTTAACTCCAGTAGCTGAAGAATAAGCTTCCAAACACCCGTAGTTACCACAATTACAACGAGGGCCACTTTTATTTACAGTCATATGCCCTATCTCTCCTGCACCACAATTACTACCATGATATATTTTTCCATCAATAATTATTCCACCGCCAATCCCGGTTCCCAGAGTAAAGCATACTAAATCATTTATCCCTTGACCTGCTCCAAAACACCTTTCCCCCCAGGCAGCTGCATTAGCATCGTTTTCTAAAACAACTTTCATATTAAATTTATCTTCCAATATTTTCTTTAAAGGAACATCTCTCCATCCGGGAAGGTTAGGAGCGAAATTGATAATCCCTCTTTTAATATCGAGAGGACCTGGTGCCCCAATTCCTATTCCTATGATATCATCAGGAGCTATGGCAGACTGAGCAATATTTTCATAGATAACCTTTATTATTCTTTTAATAGTAGCTTCTTTGCCCTTTTCGGCCAAAGTTCGAATTTTGAGACTACTTGCTATCTCTCCCTGACGATTGATTATTGCGCTCGTAATATTCGTCCCCCCCAAATCAACACCAATAGAATATTTTTTTTCTATACTTTCTTTGTCTATCATCATATAAACTACCTTCCAATTATTATCATATTACTTCTTTGTATTCTTTAAAGGTTCCTACTTATTGTTGAATAGCTTCTTCTGATTGTTGTATATCTATATTGTTCATTTCAATAAGAGAGCTAGCTAAGCGCTCCTGCCATAAAATTCTTAATATCTTTAAAATGTCCTCTTCTCCATCTCTTTTCTGTTCATCATTATTTAAATTATGATAC